>NZ_JAYGID010000020.1:0-30542 GCF_034931685.1 Synechococcus sp. CCY9202 | reverse complement strand
CCGCCGCCACAGCGCCAGGCCGCCGCCGCGGCCCCGGGCCGCAAGCCAGTCGGACTCGGCCGCGATCAGGGCGAAGAAGGGCTGGCGCCGCGGATCACCGCCTTCCGGCAGGGGGCGGCTCCACAGCGGCCGGAAGCCTCCGTTGGCCTCCAACCAGCCAAGCTCCAACAGGTTGAAGCTGAAGCGGAGCAGAGGCCGTTTGCCCACCAAGGCACCCTGGCCGCTGAAGCGCAGCTCCAATCGCCCCAGGCGCACCGCATTGGTGAGGTGAAGGGTTGATGAATCCACCGAGACAGACGCAGGTGAAGGCGCAGGAAGGGGCACCGTGGTGGTCGTTGGCGCAGACGTCGCACTGCGAATCTCCAGCCGTGCCCCCAGCAGCTGCAGCAGGGGACTGGCCACCCGATCCGGGGTCTGCCGACCCTTGCGCCAGACGCTCTGCAGACACCAGCAGGCCTCGAGCTGCGGCGCGCCGATACCGCTGCCCTGGCGGCGACAGCGGCGTTCCAGCTCCTCCAGGGTGACCCCATCAGGCAGACCCGAAGGATCAGGAGCGGAAAGGGAATCCAAAGGCTTCGTCGCGGCGGCGATCACCCCTGCAGTGAACGACATCCATGCCCCAAGGGCCCTCCCTGCTGCGTCGCCATCCTGGCGAGCCCTGCCGCCATCCGATGATCTCAGAGCTGGATGGCCTCAGAGCTGCCTGGTGAGCCATGCTGAACCGGTCGGCCTGGGCGGTTGCCCCACTGGACCGGCGCCGGTGCCACCGATGAGATCCACCCCCACTCCCGTCCCCGGGGCCTCGTCGTCGGACGAGGTTCAACCTCAACAGGTTCAACCACAAGAGGTTCAGACCCCTCTGCCTGGGTTGCCCCTGCATCTGAAGAGTGCGGGCAATGCGCTCACCCAACGGCTGGAGCAATTGCACCAACAGCTCCTGGATCTGGTGCCGACCATTGATCGGATCGCCTGTGCTCTCTACGACCCAGGCACCGATCTGCTGAAGACGTTCATCAACAGCACCCGCAGCGGCGCAGCGATCGCAGCCTATGAATTCCCCCTGGGCGGCAGCAGATCCCTGAGCGAGTTAGTCCGAACCCGGCGGCACCGCGTGATCGACGACATCCCCAGCACAATCCAAGCCGGCAACCAGCATTCCAAATGGTTACTGGAGCAAGACTATCGATCCTCGTTAACACTTCCACTGTTTGACAATGACAATTTCATCGGCTTCCTCTTCTACGACTCTTGCCAGGCGGCTGCATTCACGCCGGAAGTACAGCGCAATCTCTCCTTATTCTCGAAGCTGATCAATATGACGATCTCCCAGGAGATCGGTGTGGTCCGCTCATTACTCGCTTCCGCCAGCGTGGCCAGGGATTTTGCCCAGCTGCGTGATTTCGAGACCGGCACCCATCTCGAACGCATGGCGCACTACTGCCGCCTGATTGCCAAGGGCGTCGCCCCGCAGTTCAGCCTGAGCGATGAGTTCGTTGAGCATGTCTTCCTGTTCGCCCCCCTGCACGACATCGGCAAGATCGGCATCCCAGACAGCATCCTGCTCAAGCCCGGACGTCTTGATGCTGCCGAAAGGGAGGTGATGAAGACCCATGTGAACAAGGGTGTCGCGATCCTTGAACGCATCATCGGACAGTTCGCCCTGGAGGAACTGGCCGATTCGATCGTGATGCGCAACATCGTGGCCGGCCATCACGAGCGCCTCGACGGATCGGGCTATCCCGCTGGCCTCAGGGCTGATGAGATTCCGATCGAGGCGCGCATCGTGGCCGTGGCCGATGTCCTCGATGCCCTCACCAGCGTGCGGCCCTACAAACAGCCCTGGTCGGTGGAGCAAGCCCTGACCGAACTCGAGCGGTTGGTCAGCGAGGGCAGCCTGGATCCCGACTGTGTCGCGGTGGTGCGCAGCCAGAGCGACCAGGTGGAGGCCATCCGTCACCGCTTCGCTGAGACCTGAGTCGGCGCCGGGTCTGAGCGGCGGCGCCGGGCCCAGCACAATGGCGCCAGTTCCTGGTGATGCGGCCGTGAAGATCCTGGTGATGGGCGGAACCCGGTTCGTGGGCAAGCCCCTCGTGGAGCAGCTGATCGCCTCCGGCCATGCACTCACCCTGTTCACCCGCGGCAGGAATGCGGTGCCTGCCGGGGTGGAGCACCTGGTGGGTGACCGCACCGACCCGGCCAGCCTGGACCAGCTGCGGGGGCGCCGTTTCGAGGTGATCGTCGACAGTTCCGGCCGCACGCTCAGCGATTCCAGCGCCGTGATCGAGCGCACCGGTGCGCCAGGCCAACGCTTCGTCTATGTGAGCTCCGCCGGCGTCTACGCCGACAGCGCCCAGTGGCCCCTCGACGAGGAATCCCCCACCGATCCGGCCAGCCGTCACGCCGGCAAAGCCGACACCGAAGCCTGGTTGCGACAGCAGGGCATCCCCTTCACCAGCTTCCGGCCCACCTACATCGTGGGTCCCGGCAACTACAACCCCGTCGAGAGCTGGTTCTTTGATCGGATCGTGCACGATCGGCCGGTGCCGCTGCCCGGCGATGGCAGCACCATCACCCAGCTGGGCCACGTCAACGACCTGGCCGCTGCCATGGCGCGCTGCATCGAGGTGGAGGCGGCCACCAACCGCATCTACAACTGCACGGGGGCCAAGGGCGTCACCTTCACCGGACTGGTGGAGACGGCCGCCCGCGCCTGCGGCAAGGATCCCGCCGCCGTGCCGATCCGCAGCTTCGATCCCGCCGGTCTCGATCCCAAGGCGCGCAAGGCCTTTCCGCTGCGCCTCAACCATTTCCTCACCGACATCCACCGGGTCTGCTCCGAACTGGCCTGGAGCCCCGCCCACGACCTGGATCAGTGCCTCCGCGACAGCTTCGTGAACGATTACGCCCTGCGGATGCCCACCAGCCCCGATTTCAGTTCTGACGAGCGGCTGCTGGCCGGCTGACCAGGTAGCCCAGGGCTGAACTGAGGGCCAGGAGCAGGGAGGGCCAGAACAGCCACCAGCCCAGCTGCCGCAGCACAAGGGGCAACCCCGGCGAGGCGACCCCAGCCAGGCTCCACGTCTCGGGCCAGAGCAGCAGCAGCAGAGCGGCGAACTGCAGGATCGTCTTGGCCTTGCCGGAGGCCGAGGCGGGTCCACCGCTGCTCTGGCCGGCCCGCCAGCCGGAGATCAACAGCTCGCGGGCCAGCAGCAGCCACACGGCCCAGAGCGGCAGGGTTCCGGCGGCCCCCAGCCAGAGCAGGGGGGCGCTGATCAGGATCTTGTCGGTGAGGGGATCGAGGCGGGCCCCCCACACCGACCCGCCGCCGGCCCGACGGGCCAGGGCACCATCGGCCGCATCGCTGAGGCCCCCCAGCAGCAGCAGGATCCAGGCCAGCCCCTGCCAGCCGGCCGCCAGGGCCAGCAGCAGGGGCAGCCCCAGCAGGGCCCGCAGCACGGTGAGGGCATCGGCAGCGCGCCGGAGGGAGGCCATGGCAGGGGGCATGTGGCGTAAGGCCGATCCTGAACCCTCCCCGCCGCAGAATGGCCGCAGTTCGTTCTGGTCGCCGTGGTGCAACAGCCGGTCTCCGCAGTGATGTCCGCGCCGGTGTTGAGCGTGGGCCCCGACACCCCCCTGCAGGATGCGGTGCAGCTGATGTGCCAGCACCACATCAGCGCCCTCGCGGTGGTGGGCAGCGCCGGCGAGCTGGTGGGTGAGCTCACCGAGCAGGACCTGATGGTGCGCGAGAGCGGTTTCGATGCCGGGCCCTATGTGATGTTGCTCGATGCGGTGATCTACCTGCGCAATCCCCTGCAATGGGACAAACAGGTGCATCAGGTGCTCGGCAGCACCGTGGGGGAGGTGATGGGCCGCCATCCCCACCATTGCCCCGCCGATCTGGGCCTGCCCGCCGCGGCACGGCAACTGCATGAGAGCAGCACCCAACGGCTGTTCGTGCTCGATGCCGACCAGCGGCCGGTGGGAGTGCTCACCCGTGGCGACGTGGTGCGGGCCCTGGCGGCGGTGGAGTGAGCGTTGGCGGAACCACGGTCCCTTCGGCCACGAGCCAGAGCTGCTCACCCTGGGGACGGGGATGACCGCCCGTCAACTGCCCGAAGGAGGGAAGAGCCAGCCGCTGGCCCTGGGGGTCGTAGGCGAAGCAGGGCAAGCGCAGGCGATCGCCACGCCGGCCCAGCAGCGCCACCGGATGCAGATGACCGCAGAGGTTGAGCCGTCCCGACCGCGGATCGGGTTCGTGGCTGAGCCAAAGGGCGCCTGCCGCCTGGGCGGGCTCCTGGGGCAGCCCATCGATCCAACTGCCCCGTTCGTGGTTGCCGCCGATCAGCTGCAGGGGGCAGCCCAGCAGCTGCGGCAGGGCGGCCAGCTTCTGGCGCAACTCGGCGGTGAGCCCAAGGCGGCTGTGGATCAGATCCCCCAGCACCACCACCCGGCGGGGCCGCCAGCGGTGGGCCAGGGCCAGCAGGACGTTGAGGGTGGCGCCATCACCATCGCTGGGCAGCGGGATGCCATGGGCCTGGAAGGTCTCGGCCTTTCCGAGGTGCAGATCCGCCACCAGCAGCAGGCCCTGCCGCGGATCCCACACCGCCTTGTCCCCCAGGAACAGCAGCTGGTGCTGGCCCCACTGAAAGACGGTCATCCGCGTACATCCCTCCACCGCAGCAGGGCCATCCCACCCCGAATCGGGCCATGCTGATGGTTCCCAAGGTTTCTTCGCGTGTCTTCGCCGTCTCCCGCCACGGCCGACAGCACCGCCTGCCTGCTGAAACTGGCGCCCTTCGTGCAGGGCCGGGTGCGGCGCGGCATCGTCGGCAGCAGCCGCTACGCCCAGCGCCTTCGCGACGACATCCGCAAGGCGGCGGCCGATCCCCTGGCGCCGCCCGTCCTGATCAGCGGCGAACCGGGCCTTGAAAAGGACAACATCGCGGCCCTGATCCATTTCGGATCGCGCCGTCGCACCCAGCTGCTGGTGCGCTTCAACGGCGCCCTGCTGCGGCCCGATGGCTCGGATCTGTTCGGTCCTGCCAGTGGCCAGGGGGAGGGCAGCGTGCTCGATTGCCTGGGGGACGGGTCCCTGCTGATCGACCAGGTGGATCTGGTCGACCCGCAGCTGCTGCCGGCCCTGCTCGAACTGGCCCGCACGGGCAACTGGCGGGGGCCGAGCGAATCGGCGCCCGTGCACCACTTCAGCGGCCGGGTGTTCTTCACCGCCGAGGCGCCGGTGCCGGGCTTCGAGGGCCTCGGGGCCCAGATCCGGGTTCCGCCCCTGCGGGTGCGGCGCAAGGACCTGGGTGAATGGCTGCGCTACGGCGTGCGGCAGCGGACCCGCAAGCTTGGTTGGAAGCAGCCACCGGAGGTCTCCGAAACGGTGGTGAAGCGGCTGCAGACCTACGACTTCCCCAACAACCTGCGCGAACTCGATGGCCTGATCGCCCGGGCCCTGCGCCAGTGCAGTGCCCAGCAACCGGCCGAATTACCGGAAGATGTGTTCTGGACCGGCCCCAGCCATCGTTATCAGGGTCTGCGCTTCGACCTCTGGCGCTGGAAGCCGAGGCTGCGTGACCTGATGCGATCCCCACGGCTCTGGAACGGCCTGTTGTTCGGCCTGGTCAGCTGGGTGTTCGTGCTGGTCAACCTCTGGCTGTGGCTGGGCCCCCAGGACCGGGCCAGCAACGGCGGGCTCAACCTGTTCTGGGCCTGGTGGTGGCCCCTGATCCTGCTGGGTTACCCCCTGGTGGGCCGGCTCTGGTGCTCCTTCTGCCCCTTCATGGTCTGGGGCGAGATCGTGCAGCGGCTGGGGCGTCGCCTCGGCCTGAAGCCGCGCCCCTGGCCTCGCGGCGACACGGATCGCTGGGGGGCACCGGTTCTGGCGGCCGGCTTTGCCGCGATCCTGCTCTGGGAGGACCTGGCCGACCTGCCCAATACGGCCTGGCTGAGCAGCTGCCTGCTGTTGTTGATCACCGCCGGCGCGGTGGTCTGCTCGCTGCTGTTCGAGAAACGCTTCTGGTGCCGCTACCTCTGCCCGGTGGGAGGCATGAACGGCCTGTTCGCCAAGCTCTCGATCCTGGAACTGCGCGCCCAGGTGGGCACCTGCAGCGGCAGCTGCAGCACCTACGCCTGCTTCAAGGGCGGCCCCGCCGAAGGCGAGGGGATGGCCACCGGCGGCTGCCCAGTGGGCACCCATCCGGCCCACCTGGCTGACAACCGCAATTGCGTGCTCTGCCTCACCTGCGCCCAGGCCTGCCCGCACCGCTCTGTGCAGCTGCGCCTGCGCCCCCCCGCCGCAGACATCCAGCGCAGCATGGCGCCACCGGCCGGTGAGACCGGCCTGATCCTGGTGCTGGCGGGTGGCGTGACCCTCACCTACTGGTCGAAGCTGCTGGGCTGGCTGCCGCTGGCGCCCCTGTCGCTGCAGAGCGGCCCGCTGCTGCCCCGGCTGGCCTTCGCGAGCCTGGCCCTGGCCCTGCCTGCCGCCGCCTTCCTGGCCACGCGTTGGCTGGCCGTGCCGCTGCGGCGCCAGCGGGTGCTCTACGGCCTGCTACCCCTGCTCTGGGCGTTGCTGCTGGCCCGCTACCTGCCGCTGGGCATGGTCGAGGCCGGCCAGCTGCTGCCGGTGAGCCTGACGCCGCTGGCGCCGGATCTGGCGGCAACCCTGCCAGGCTGGAGTGCAGATCCGCACGTGATCACCTTCTGCCAGAGCCTGGTGGTGCTGGTGGGGGTGGTGGGGTCGTGGGTGCTGCAGCGCCGCCTGCGCCAGGCAGACCGCTGGCGCTGGCTTCTGGGTCCACTGCTGGTGCTGGGCCTCGGTGCGGGCGGTCGCTGGTTGGTGGCTTTGCCCTGAACCCGGTCCTGCCTTTGCGGAACTGAAGATCCGTGGCTCAGACGATCAGTAGCCACGGCAGAGGCGCTCGAGATCACTGCGGCGATAGAGCGCCACGGGCTGATCCGTGGGGGTCTGGGCCAGCTTGTGATCCTTGGTGAGCAGATGCTCAGCGCCGAGCCGGTTACCCACGATCGCCCGCTGGCTGCCGCTGCTCCCCCTCCAGAGCTGGCAGTCGTGGCGGCTGTCGGCATGGACCTGGCTGGGCATGAACCCAAGCCCCAACGCCAACCATCCCGACAGCGCAAGCGGCGTGACGGGTGAGCGCCGCGTCCCCCGGGATTGGCGAGGTCCGCGCCAACGGCCATCGGGAATCGGCGCCACATGCCGCACCTGCCGGGCCCGTCCGAGATAGACCCACACCTCTCGACCATCCAGCAGAACAAGCCGCTGGCGCCGATAGAGCCGCGGCACACCTTCCAGCCGATCGAGATCGCCAAGCTGAGCCTCATTCACGGCATAGACCTCCCCGTGGATGACCCCGTTTTCGGTTGAGGGGGTTGGGGATGATGGCGACGCGGATGCGCTGGGCGAGGCGACAGGGAAGCAGCCATCCATCTCAACAGCCATCGGGAAGGGGCCAAGGTCATAGAGAACAGCTCCGCCGAGGCACCCCCGGCCCAGAAACCGAGCTCCAGCCAGCCAGCCATGGTTCCGATGGCCCCGCATCAGTGTTCCGTAGACGAAGACGGCCTGCAGGCCAGGGGTGGCAGCGCGACTGGGATAATCCGTTGACCTGCTGATGTCGTCCATGACCATTGCGCTGTTGCTTGCTCTGGCGGCCTCGCTCGGCCTGATGACCTGGATCGTCAAACGACTCGAACGGGCCTGAGCAACTGAGCCCAGCCTCTCAGGCAGGGCGTTGCGATGGCATCGCTTCCCCTGCGTCGGGGGTTGCGATGGCGACATGTCCACTGGAGCCCTGACGTTGTTGCTTGGCCTGATACATGGCCTGATCCGCCAGGTGGAGCAACTGCTCAGCGCTGGCGGCATGGTCCGGAAACAGGGCGATACCGATGCTCACAGACAGCGGTAGCCCCTCCAGCTCGGGGATGGGCAACTCCACCTGCTCCTGCAGTTTGTGCGCCAGCGTGATCAGTCCGTTCTGATCGGAAGCCTGGGGAATCAGCAACACGAATTCATCACCACCCTGCCTGGCCAGGGTGTCGCTTTCACGGATCACCAGCTGAAGGCGTGCCGCCACGGTCTTGAGCACACGATCGCCTGTGGCATGGCCGAGCTGATCATTGATGGGCTTGAAGCCATCGAGATCCAGGAACACCAGCGCCACCCGCAAGCCATAGCGCTTGGCCCGGGCCAAGGCCTGATCCATCTGAACAATCAGCTCGGCGCGATTGGGCAGGCCTGTGAGGTAGTCATGCCGAGCCTGGAAACGAATCTCAGCCTCCTGCCTGTAGCGATCGCTGATGTCGTGCAACATCCCCACATAACAAATCAGTTGTTCACCGTCGTTGCAGACCGCCTTGATGGTGAGTTCATGCCGCCTCAACTCGCCATTCTTCAGGCGGTTCCAGATCTCTCCTTCCCAGCGACCCTGATGCTGAAGGCACTCCCAGAGCTGTCGAAAGAAAGCTTTGTCATGCCGGTTGGACTTGAGGATGCTCATATTTTGGCCAAGCAACTCTTGCCGGCTATAGCCCGTGAGTTGAGAAAAGGCCTGATTGCAGGATATCAGTCTTGCATCTGAATCGGTGATGGTGATGCCATACGACGATTGCTCGAAGACAGTGGCCGCCAGGGCCCGCTCCCGGTTGCGGGCCTGCGAGATGGTCAACTGATTCAGCACCAACCGATGATTCCGGACAAGCAGCCAGGTGATCCCGCTGATGGCGCTGCTGAAAACAACACCAATCGCAAGGGTGATCCAGGCGATGGCATTGAGCCCCCAGAATTTTCCACTGGTTCGACCCAACTGAACGCCAAGCAGAAAGGTCCTGCCGCCAACATTGAATCTCGAGAAGGAGGCATACTTCAAATCGGGAGTACCAGACCCATCCGCCTGCTGGGTTAACACCCGTCCAGCCGACTGACTGAACAACAGTTCACTTGGTGTCGCAAGACTGCCGTCGTACAATGCAAAGCTGGCTCGGCTGAGATAAGGGTTCCTGATCGGCACCAGTGCAGCCTGGACCAGATCAGCCATCCGCAGGGGGGAGTAAGCCCAACCGAGCAAGTCCTTGAACGCAGCATCTCCACGTCCTGCCGGGGAAAACACACCCTTGACGTGCATGCGACTGCCATCACGAAAGATGGGCAGATAAAGCAGCGCCCCTGCCTGGACATCGTCTGAATTTTCCTGAAGAAGTTTCACCCTCCCAGAAAGAGACGGGAGCCCCGTCAGCGCGGCACGCTTCATCGCCTCACGCCGCACAGGGTTGCTATACATGTCATAGCCGACTGCTCGCTCATTACGCCAGTCGCTTGGCTGAAGAAACTCAATTGCGGTATAAATTTGCCGCCGGCCCTCAGGGAATACGCGAAAATCGTTGCGCCCTTTCGATCGCATGCTATTCAAGAAGGGCTTGAGTTGGCCTTCTGGAATCAATCGCGAAAAGCCAACTCCTTGAATCCCTCTGAGATTGGTTGCCGTTCCTGCGATCTCACGGAAGAAGCTCTGAAACTCCTGCCGTTCCACATCCTCTGAGGCGTTGAACAGGCCCACCACCGAGGAGAGCAGAGCCGTATTGACCTCAAAACGCCGTTCAACCGCGTCCCGGATATCATCTGCCAGCGCCTTTTCGAGGCGGAGATGCTCCTTGATCCCCCGCTGTCGTGCAGACTCCACGGCCACGGCCGTGAGCAACAGACTCAGGAAGAGCACAACCTGCGGCAACACCTGATAGACAAAGTGTCGTTGTCTCCAGAACGGAACTTCGCTCGTTGCCTCCAGAGGGGGTTCGCTATCCGTCATGGCTGGAACTGGAGCGCCGTGGGGATGCAGGCCAGCAGGAGATCGCCCCTACAGTATGGCTGCTCTGGAGCCCAGAAAACGGCAACGCCAACCCAACCGAATAGCTCTTCATCAGCCTTCGCGCCGCTCAGCCTCGGCGATCAGGCGACGCACCCTCTCCAACACCGATTCATTGCTCATGCGGCTGTTCAGCCGCTCCACCAGCAGAGGGAAAGCCAGAGGACCCTGCCGCTGTGGGGTTTCCAGGCGCAACTCGGAGCGTTGCAGCCGCCGCAGGGCCTGGCGCAGCCGGGGCAACTCCAGCTGCTCGGCCATCACTTCGCGGCGCGCCTGCTCCAGCAGACGATTGTCCGGCTCATGCCGACCGAACACCTCGAACAGCAGGGCGGCACTGATCTGCAGCTGGCCACCACTTTTGGACTGCCCAGGGTAGCCATGACGCACCAACCCGGCAATCTGGGCAATGGAACGAAAGCGGCGGCGGCAGAGCTCGGAGAGATTCACCGCCTGCTCCAGATCACGTTCGAGGCAGGAGTCGTCGAGCAGCTCCTCCGCCTGCAGCTCGAACAGCTCCAGCAGGGGGTAACCACGCGGGGCCAGCAACTCGAAGCCGCAATCATTCACCGACACCGTGAAGGTGGTGGCCTGGCAGCGGGCCAGGCGCCAGGCCCAGAGGAAGCCCAGGCCCTCGTGCACGAAGCGGCCATCAAAGGGGTAGGCATAGAGGTGCTGACCCTCGCGGCTGGAGCAGATCTCCACAAGGAATTCCCTCTCCAGCGGCAGATGGGAGAGATCCGCCTGGCGGCGCAGCAGGGGCTCGAGAGCGCGTAATTCCGGGGTGTCGAGGCCGGCGGGATTCGGTTCCGATCGGGCCAGAGCCAGGGCACAGCGGTGCAGCTCGGCCCGCAGCTGGGTGCTGAGCAGATCGGAGAGGGCCATCTGCCCCCCCGCCCAGGCCGGCACCGTGGTGCTGCGGCGGTTGCTGGCCTTCACCTGGGCTGTCATCTCACGCAGCCGCACGAACTCCAGCTGGCGGCCGGCGAAGAAGAACACATCGCCGGGCTTGAGGCGGGAGATGAACGCCTCCTCCACGTGGCCCAGCACGGCGCCGCGCACGACGCGCACCGTAACGGCGCGATCGGCTGTGATCGTGCCGATGTGCAGCCGATGCAGGCGCTGGATCGCCGGCTCGCGCACCACATAGGCGAAGGGTTCTCCGGGGCTGGGCGGGCGCTCGCGGTCGATGCGGTCAGGCAGCAGCGCCGCCCGCTGCAGCTTGCGGTAGCGGGGATAGGCCCCCAGGCAATCGCCCCCATCCTCCAGGAAACGCAGACACCACTGCCAGGTGGCGTCATCAAGCTGGCGGTAGCTCCAGGCCGTACGCACCGTCGCCAGCTCCTGCTCAGGGTTGAAGCCGGGGCCACAGGCCAGGGTGGTGAGGTGCTGCAGCAGCACATCGATCGGCGCGTCAGGCGGGCGGCGCTGCTCCACCAGACCGGCGGCCAGACCCCGCCGCATGGCGCTGACTTCCAGCAGCTCGAGGGCGTTGGTGGGCATGAACAGCACCTGGGAGATGCCACCGGGGCTGTGGGCGCTGCGGCCGGCCCGCTGCAGCAAGCGGGCCAGGTTCTTGGCGCTGCCGATCTGCACCACCCGCTCCACCGGCTGGAAGTCAACCCCCAGATCCAGGGAGCTGGTGCAGACCACCCAGCGGATCTCGGCGTTCTTGACGCCGCTCTCGATCGCCTCCCGTTCGGAGCGGTCGATGGCGCTGTGGTGCAGGGCGAGGGCGCCCTCCATCTCCGGGCAGGCGTAGCGCAGGCACTGGTGCCAGCGCTCGGCCTGGTTGCGGGTGTTGGTGAACAGCAGGGTCGCAACACCCGGTTCGAGGCCATCCACCAGCGTCTCGTACATGCGCAGGCCAAGGTGACCGGCCCAGGGGAAGCCATCGATCCGTTCCGGCAGCAGGCTGCGGATGCGGGTCTGGCGCTTCAGCCGGGCCGTGACGATCAGAGGATCGATGTCGCTCACCCCCACGGCGGCCCGCGCCGCCTCCTCGAGGTTGCCGATCGTGGCGCTGATCGCCCAGGTGCGCAGCCCCGGCCGCTGGCGGCGCAGCCAGCTGAGGCAGAGCTCGCTCTGGCTGCCGCGCTTGCTGCCGAGCAGCTCGTGCCATTCATCGAGCACCACCGCATCGAGCTGGGCAAACAACTCCGCAGCTTTCTGGTTCGCCAGCAGCAGCGACAGGGACTCCGGCGTGGTGATCAGGATCTGGGGTGGGGTGCGGAGCTGGCGGGTCCGCTCACTGCTGCTGGTGTCGCCGTTGCGGATGCCGACCTTCAGGGGCCAGGCCATCGCCTCGATCGGTTCGCGGATGGCCAGCGCCAGATCGCGGCTGAGGGCCCGCAGCGGGGTGAGGTAGAGGAGGCGAATCCCGGGAGCCAGGCCGGCTCCGCCGGCGGCCTCCGCCTCGGCCAGCAGCTGGGCGATCGGGCCCATCACCGCCGCGTAGGTCTTGCCGGAGCCGGTGGGAACCTGGATGAGGCCACTGCGGCCCTGCAGATCGGCGGTCCAGCACTGCCGCTGGAACGGCATCGGCCGCCAGCCGCGCTGGGCGAACCAGGCCTCGATCGGAGCCAGCAGGGCACGGTGGCTGCGGCTGTTCCGTACAACCACGGTCAGCACGAATCGGACTGGGCCTGGTCGGACTGGCCCAGATCGGACTGCTTCTCAAGCAGGCGCCGCGCCGAAGCGAGGCTGTCGGCTTCGGCGGCGGGTTTGTCGCGACGCCAGCGGGCGATGCGGGGAAAGCGCACGGCGATGCCGCTGCGGTGGCGACGGGAGGGCTGCAACCCCTCAAAGGCCAGCTCGAACACCTGGTCCGGCGCCACGGCCCGCACCGGCCCGAACCGCTGCAGGGTGTGGCTGCGGATCCAGCGATCGAGCTCGCTGATCTCGGCATCATCGAGGCCGGAATAGGCCTTGGCGAAGGTGACCAGCTGGCCGGCATCGCCGCTGGAATCAGCCGGATCCCGCTCCCACAAGCCAAACGTGTAGTCGGTGTAGAGGTTGGCGCGGCGGCCGCTGCCGGCCTGGGCGTAGAGCATCACCGCATCGAGGCGCAGCGGCTCCTTCTTGTGCTTCCACCAGTGGCCCCGCCGCCGACCGGCCAGGTAGGGCGAGGCGATGGCCTTGAGCATCAGACCCTCCGCGCCGGCGGCGCCAGCCTGGTGCCGCAGCGGTTCGAGCCCGTCCCAGTGATCGAACGGCAGCAGGCTGGAGAGACGCAGGAGCCCGGCTGCGGGGGTGGGTGTCGCCGCAGTGACCTGCCGGTGCAGAGCCTCCAGGGCGGCGCGGCGGAGGCTCAGGGGTTCGGAACGGCAATCGCGGCCCCCCTGCTCCAGCAGGTCGTAGGCCACGAAAGCGGCGGGGCACTCCGCCAGGATCGAACGGCCCGGTGCCTTGCGGCCCAGGCGGCGCTGCAGCTGGGCGAAGGGGGCCGGACGATCGGCCTCCTGCGGCCAGACGATCACCTCACCGTCGAGCACGGTGCCATCGGGAAGGCTGTCCGCCAGGGCGATCAGCTCGGGGAACACCGGATTGATCAGCTCGTCGCCGCGGCTCCAGAGGAAGCTCTCACCAGCGCGGCGGATCAGCTGGCCGCGGATGCCGTCCCATTTCCACTCCACCAGCCAATCGGCGGGGGAACCCGGAAGAGGTGAGTGCGTGCTGGCCTCCAGCGGGGAGGCCAGGAAGAAGGGATAGGGGCGACTGCTGCAGGCGCCGCCGGCTTCGGCGGGAGCCAGCAGCTGCGTCCAGGCGGCGGCACCGGGCTGGAAGCCGCCCATGAGGCGATGGGCCAGCAACGGCTCCTCCAGCTCACTGAGCTGGGCGAGCGCCCGGATCACCAGTCCCTGGGCGACGCCGACGCGAAAGCCACCGGTGAGCAGCTTGTTGGCCACCAGGAGCTCCTGCGGTTGCAGCTGCTGCCAGAGGGCCTGCACGGCAGCCGCCTGTTGCTCGCCCTCCAGCCCGGCAAGGCCGGGCAGCAGCTGCTCCATCCAGTGGGCCAGGGGGAGGGCCATGGGAGGGAGAAGAGCCGTGGGATCCGAGGCGGGTGGTGCGGCGGCCCTTGTGGTGCGTGGTGGGGCAACCTCCGGGGCGGTCTGATGCCAGAGCAAGGCAATGGTTTCAGCGGAATCGCCCACCTGGGCATGGCAGTCGTCGAACAACCAGTCCGGCAGGCCGGTGCCCTCGAGACAGATCTGGCGCAGGCGGCGACCAGTGATCAGGCGGCGGCGCTGCTTGCCGAGCAGGCAGTGCAGCGCCCAGGCCGCATCGGCGGGGGAACGGGCAGCGGTGGCGGCGAAGTAGGCAGCCAGGGCCTCCACCTTGGCGCGGGTGGCGGTGGTGTGATCGAGGTGGGCGAACAGGGCCACGAACGCCTGCATGCCGGTCCAATGGACGCTGGCGCCATCCTGGCGGATCCGGATCACCCCAGCCTGGGGCGCTGCAGCTCGAAGAGTTCGCCGAGTTTGGTATAGGCATTCAGGGCCAGTTTCCCCACGGGGCGGAGCGCTTCCGGCGAGGCCATGCCGGATTCCGTCAAGCAGCGGCTCTGGACATGGACCATCACGATGCGGCCGAGGGCCATGGTGAAACGGGTGCCGGGCACTGGGATCAGATCGATGCAATCGCATTCCATGCAGGCCGCAGCGGCCTCGATCCGGGGGGCGGCGATGCGGCTGCAGGCCACGGCCTGGAGGCCCGCTGCCACAAATTCATTGATGCCCGGGGCATAGTCGGCGGCGGTGATGTTCATCGGCTCCACCAAGTCTTCATCCACCACATGCACGGCGAAGCAGCCGGTCTGACGGAGATTGCGCAGGGTGTCTTTCTCGCGATCCCGGTGGGCGCCGATCGACACCATCAGCACGGCCGGTTGATCACTCAGGGCATTGAAGAAGCTGAACGGCGCCAGGTTGGGCTGACCGTCGCCACTAATACTGCTCACCCAGGCGATCGGCCGAGGCACCACCAGGCTGGTGCAGAGCCGATACAGGGCGCCGCCATCGAGGCTGTCGGGATCGATGGATCGCATCGGCGCGGGCTCGGCCATACAGCGCACCCTGAACGTCAAGCGAATGATGCTGCACCAGGTCTTGGCTGAGGGTCCTGAGATCTGGAGGCACGGCTCCGCCCCCCGAGCGACGTGCTGAAATTCCGCAGCCCTTGATCTGCTGCGCCATGGATCGTCGTCACTGGCTGCTGCTGCTCGCAGCCCTGGCCTGCCTGGCCGGTTTGGTGCTCTGGATCGGGGAAATCGACTTGGGCCTCGACGACTCCCTCAATCCACCGCCAACCGCGTCGCCAGGTGTGTCACCAGGCGTGTCGCCAGCGGCATCTGCCGGCGCTGCCCCCACCAAGCCTTGAGCAACACCATCACATCACAGAAACGCTTGGCAGAACCTCCACGCAGGGCCTAGCGCATCAGCCTGGAAGTGATGGGATTGAAGCAATGCTGGCTGCACTGGTGATCCTGGCTGTGATCGTGGCCGTCGGGGCACTGCTCAATCCGTCCCGCGCGGAGTTCCGATGGTTTCTGCAGCTACGCCGGCCGAGATGGCTCACCTTTGAGCGATGGATCCCGCTGATCTGGCTGGTGATCTACCTCTGCTTCTACGGCTCGGCCCTGCTGGTGTGGCAGGCAACGGCCAGCGCTGGCGCCATGGCCGGCTTCCTGCTGCTGCTGCTGCTGGTGCAGAGCTACACCTGGGTGATCTGCCGCACACGCCGGCTGCGAAACGGCACTGCCGTTGGCCTGGCGGGCTGGATCTGGGGCGTGGGTCTGGCCGTCTCGGTGCTGCCGGTGTCGCGGCCGGCGGCAGGGCTGTTGGTGCCCTTCCTGCTCTGGAGCCCGGTGGGCACGTTCGTGACCTGGCGAATGGAGCGGCTGAATCGCTGAGCCGCTGGGCGTTGACGTCAGCAGCCCTTCAGCTCCAGTCGTACCAGCGGGCGATGCCCAGGCGTTCGGCCCAGGCATCGATCACCTGGCGATCCGGATCGCTCACCTCGGTGGCTTCGGCCGCATCCGAGGTCGAGGCCTGAGCGAGCTGCAGCAGCTCGGTGCCCAGCTCCTCCCAGGCACTTCCCTGGTAGGGAAGCGAGAATTCCGGGACGCCGCTGAGGGTGGCGGCATGGATCGCGTAGGCGGCATCCATGGCCCGGTTGGCCTGCAGCACCAGGGGTGGCATGCGCCGATCCATGCCCAGGGCCAGGCCCTCCGCCAGCTCCTGGCATTGCTGCCGCAGGAAAGCGTCCTGGCGGCTGCGCAGCTGGGGCAACTGCTCGAACAACCAGTGATCCACCGCCATCGCCGGCGGCACGGTGCGTAACTGGCTGAGGGTGGTGTTGTACAGATTCAGCCCCACCTGACGCTGCTGCGCCAGCGAGAGATCCCGGTTGCGTCGCTCCGCCTCGCTCACCACCCGCTCCCGCGCCTCCCGCCGCGGCAGCATCGCCAGTTGCTGCTCGCCGGGAGCCTGCAGAACGCGCAGGAGCTGCACCGCCTCCATCGCCACCAGATAGGGCGTGGTCTCGTGGGTGTTGTCTCTGTAGAGAATGCGATGCACCGGATCGGCGTCGCTGGCGGGCAGCAGGATCGACTGATCCTCCAGCTCCGACACCCACAGGGCCTGCAGAGGCACACCGGCCACCTGTTCCACCCGATCGAACAGATCACCCAGATCGCTCAGCCAGGTGGCTGCATCAGGTGTGGCTGGATCGGTCATCGGATTCCTGAGCGCCCAAGGATCTACCGCTGGCCATGCTGCATCAGCGGCACCGACGGCCCATCCGGATCCACGGGCAGCCCTTTCAGGGCGAGGGCAAGGCGGCGGCCCAGCAGGAGCAACGGATAGAGGCGCCGGCCCCGTTCCGGTCCCCGAAACAACGGACCCAGCACCTGCAGCAAGGGGGCGCTGGGGCGCAGGCGCTCACAGATCCAGGTGATCGCCGCAGCGCCATGCAGCACCTGCTCCCCCTGCAGCAGCATCGCCCCATCCCGCAGATGGAAGCCTCGCTCTGCCAGCCGGTGCCGCAGCTCTGCAGCGTCGCGGCCATCGACGATCCGCAGACCGGGAATCCCACCGCGCAGCTCGCTGAGAACGGCGAAGTGACTGCAGAACGGACAGCCACCGTCGTAGACGAGCACCGGATCAGGGGTCGGGGTCATGGCCTGTCACGACGATCGGGATCCTGGGTCACAGTCTGGTCACCCTGGCTAGGGAGGGTGGTGGACGCAGACCCTCCGCTCTCCCTTCCCTTGGGTCCACCGACCCTCACGCCAGGCCGCCATGGGCTCAGCATGCGGCTGCCCCTGATCGCCCTGTTGGCGGTTGGATTAGCCGGTGGCGGCTGGCTGCTGTGGCAGCAGAACCGGCCCTCGCAGGAGGAGCGTGCGCTTGCCGCCCAGGCAGCCGCGGTGCAGCAGCGTGCGATCGCGATCCGGGTGACGGCGGCGGGATCGATCCGGCCGATCACGCCTGTGAACATCAGCCCCAAGCAGCCCGGGCGCGTCAGCCAGCTGCTGGTGGATCAGGGGGGTCGGGTGGTGGCGGGTATGGTGCTGGTGACCCACGATCCGGCGGTGGCCCATCGCAGTGACAGGATCGTGCAGCTTCAGGATGGACAGATCACAAGCGACAGCAGCGGCCAAGGGGAGAGGAGCTGAGCCGATTGCTCTCAGGACTGCTCACCAAGTGGTCCTTTGGCGCATCACACCCGAGAACCCCATCACCACCGGCGGCTTGAAGGGCTCCAGCTGCTGGGCCGTGGCCTCCAGGAAGGCCACCGGAATCGTGATCAACAGGATGTAGCCGCGGAGGTGGGGGTCGAGGCTCCCCTGGGGGGAAGGCAACTGGGCGGCCAGCACGGTTTCCCGCGGCGCCCAGAGGGGATTGGTGCGAGCCTCCGCCTAGATCTCTGCCAACCGGGAGCTGCGGCTCTGATCAGCGAGAGACGCAGACTCTGCTGAATGGGCAAAGGCGTTGCGCAGTTTGCGCAGGGCGGAAAGGGCTCGCTCCACCGGCGTGTCAATTGCATGGAAACACCAATGGCATTGCATGGGATAGCGCGTACAACGCCGCAGGGCACATGAGCCTTCTACCGGTGTACCGATCAATGCAACCATCATCATGGAACACCTGGAGCGACTGAAGCTGTGTATAGGTCCTGGCCTCAACAAGTTCCGACGGCAAAGGAGCACTTCTTCATTCTTTTCCACTCCCTCCAGGCGCTGCCTTCCGACTGTCCCATGGAATATTCGGACATTGATTGCCAACAAGCTCCAGCGCCAGATCCAAATCCCCATCCAACAGGTACTTTGCCGCCAAGGACAGCACTGTGGCGCCATCTTTCATGCGCTAGAAGCAGACCCCCCAGCATAGGATCAAGAGCCGGAGTCTGAAGCATCTGCTTACACGTAGTCGCGTGGATCGAGTCTTTCGCCGGTCATCTCGCCTTCCACGCTATCGACGTACGCCTTCGCCACGACCGAAGCGGACAAACCTGGCGTGGGATCGCGCCCCAATGCAAGCAGCGTCTCGCGAACCCACGGTGGCGACACCACGTTGATGCGTACCCCTCGGGGCATCCCCAGCGCTGCTGCCCGCGTGAAGGCGTCGAGGCCGGCATTGACCATGCTAATCGAGCAGCTGTCTGGAACAGGATTCCGACCCAGAACGCCGCTTGACAGTGTGAACGAGCCTCCATCTGAGATCGAAGCCAGACCCAGACGGACGAGATTGACCTGCCCCATCAGCTTGCTGGTGAGACCGAGTTGAAAGTCGTCATCGGACAAGTCTGCGATTGATCCAAAAGCGGCCTGCCCAGCTGCGCAGACCACAGCGTCGAACGGAGCCACCGCTTCAAACAACGCTCGGATGGATTCCGGCTGGGCAATGTCCACCTGCTGATCGCCCCTGGTGCGGCTGACGCGAATCAGTTGGTGCCGTTCTGCAAGGGCTTGATCAGCCGCCTGGCCGATGGTCCCAGCGGCTCCGATGAGGACAATTCTCATAGGAAGACGTCTCTTCGTTGGCCGATCCTGAAAAATAATCCCTTGCGGTGTTGCTTCCCAACCTTGAGCCCATCCTGTCGATGAGCGACAGTGGATCCTTGGAGCAACCGATCGAGGAGTGGCCCTACCGCGATCAGGAGGTGCTGCTACGCACCCGCAGCCGCAAGGTCTGCATGACCTGCCACTGGTTCAGGCACCACGCCGGCCCCAATTGCATCCCGCTGCTCACCTCACCAGTCGTTGCCAGGGCTGGACTGACAACATGACCCGCCAGCGGGGCTGCTCACCGGTGGCCGGCCGGCGGGGGTGATGGATGCGGCCAGCCGCGGCGCAGCTCGGGTGGAGGGGCACCTGGTGGTGGGGGTATTGCCCGATGAAGCAAGCGGTGACGGCAGGCAGAGCACAGCAGAGCTGGATCTCGCCCTGTTCACCGGTATGGGGGCAGGCCCGCAACGTGATCAAGGTGCTCAGCGCCGATGTGGTGGTGGTCTGCGGCGGCGGCGGCCCCGGCACGGCATCAGAAGCTGCCCATGCGCTCAATGACCGCAGGCCGCTGATTCTGCTGGCGGTGCCGGTGGTGGGTGGTTTCGTGCGCTGGCTCTAGCGGTGGTTCGTGTCCTGAAGGCAACGAGAGGCGATCATCACGCAATCGGCAACACAACTTCATCTGTGAATGTGTCTGTTGTTCTCCACACCGGGCCTTCCACTGGCACGCATGGGGCAGGCGGCGTGAGTAGACAGGAGAACCAGGGAGTCTCATTCGTGCTACATACAATCCCATTGCTGGCCGCTACCTGTCTGGCGGGATTCACGGTGCTGCAACTGCTATTCAGCACCTAGTCGTGGTGATCACCTACTGGCTGGTTCGCGATGCGAAGCTTCCTGTGGTTCTGGCTGAAGCAGTGGATCCGGTTGCGCTATTCATCAGTTCCCTCCATTCGTCCTGATCGCCTGCAAAAGATCCTGGCGATGCAGCAGGCTGGCGACTGGTTGATTCTCGATGCCCGCACGACCGCCGAATTCAACGTGAGTTGCCTCCCAGGCGCGGTGTCTATCGGGGATGGGGAGGTGATTCCGCTCTCAGGCCCACTGGGCAAAGCCTCGAGGGAGCGGCCGATCCTGGTGTGCTGTGCGGTGGGGGTGCGCAGTGCTGCCGTGGTGAACCGGCTGCAGGAGCGGGGCTTCCGGAAGGCCGTGAATCTGGAGGGAGGGCTGTTTGAATGGGTGAATCAAGGGCATCAGCTGGTGCATGAGGGCCAACCCACCACGCTTGTGCATCCGTTCAATCGCTTCTGGGGTCTGCTCCTGAAGCCGCACCGATGAGAGGCACTGGCATGGCGCCACTGTCGATCATCATTCCCACCCTGAACGAGGCCGCCAGCCTGGGACGCACGCTGGCGAATGTGCATGCCCTCGATCCACCGGCCCTCGAAGTGCTGGTGGTGGATGGCGGCAGCTGCGACGCCACCCTGGCGATCGCCACCGCGGCGGGTGTGGACGTGTTCCCCTGCGAAGTAGCGGGCCGGGCGATCCAGATGAATGCAGGCGCGCGGCAGGCCCGCGGCAGCCTGCTCTGCTTTCTGCATGCCGACACCCTTGTTCCCACCGATCTGGTGGCGATCGCGGAGCGGGTGCTGGAGGACCAGGCCATCGCCGGGGCGGGCTTCGTGTCGCTGATGAGTGGCGAAGACACCACCCGTTGGGGGATTTCGGCCCTGAACCTGCTCAAGACCCATCTGGCGCCATTGCTGTTTCGCCCCCACCTGTACTGGCGCGGACTGCGTCTGCTGTTCGGCGATCAAGTGATGATCTGTCGCCGGCAAACCTTCTGGGAGGTGGGTGGCTTCAACGAAGCTCTGCCGATCCTGGAGGACGGCGATCTCTGCCTGCGGCTGCTGAGGCAGGGACGCATCCGGCTGATCAACCGGGTGGTGATCAGTTCCGACCGGCGAGTGCAACGCTGGGGCGCCGGCAAGGCCGCTGCGATCTATCTCTCCATCGGCGTGCTCTGGGGTCTGGGCATGCCACCGGCGGCCCTGAAGCGCCTCTACGAGGACATCCGCTGATTCAGGCTCCAGTCGTAGGGTAGGAACGCGATCCGGGGTTGATGATCCTGTACCGAAACGCCGCCCAGGCGGGGAAGGATGTAGTCGGGCAGGGAAGGCGCCACCGCCAGGAAATCTGCCTTGTACCACCGGAAGATCTTGCTGCAGTACAGAACGCCCCTCTCAGCGTCGAATGTCACCTTGGCGGGGTTGTTGATGAAGCGGGTCACATCCTGCTCCAGTTGCTCCTCCACCCGCTCCGGCGTGTAGGCCTCATGACGCAGCAGCGGACAACCCAACGAGGCGCAGACGATCGCGAAGTGGA
The DNA here is from genome assembly GCF_034931685.1 of Synechococcus sp. CCY9202. NCBI lineage: Bacteria > Bacillati > Cyanobacteriota > Cyanophyceae > Synechococcales > Synechococcaceae > Synechococcus > Synechococcus sp. CCY9202. The sequence goes on along the minus strand of NZ_JAYGID010000020.1, from coordinate 9,263 downwards.
TGCGGGGATCACCAGTGCACTGGCGCAGCATCCTGTTTTCGATCTGCGCCAGGCTGAAGAACTCATTGCCAAGGCGATGCACGCGCCGCTGGAAGAATCGCAGGAACCCGATCCAGTTCGGCAGGCCGATCAGGGTGGGGCGGATCGACGCGATTGGATAGGCCGAGAGCACCGCCTGGATTGTGAAAGCGTTGTAGAGGTTGATCCAGTGGGCGATGTGATCCTGTCGGCCGTGGGTATCAGCAGTTTGCCTGGCCAGCCAGCGGTTGAGGGTGTCGGGGTGGTGGGTTCTCCAGGCTTCGTAATCCACCCGGCCCGCCCGGTCCACGTAGTGCTGGAGGAGATGATTCCAGGCGGGCAGGTCCTTCATGGTTCGGCAGGGGTGGTGGCGTGCAGACTTGCTCGCGATGCAATTCGCGGAATAGCCGGCCGGTGCCGAGGTGGGCGCCATCGCAGAACCAGCCATGGCGGCTGCGGCCGCAGCGGCAGAGCTGGTGCACGCCAGCTGGCAGCTCCAGGGGAATCGGCCCCGCAGAGGGTGGAGCCGATTCAGCCATGGCATTCACAGCCACAGCCGGCTTGGCAAGGCTCACCGTTGGGGTGCCCTTTGGCGCAGACCTCGCTGCAGAACAGCAGGGCGCCGTTGCGGAACGGGCTGTCCTCTTGCACCGTGCAGTGACAGCCAGGGCAGGCGCACTGCAGCGTGGCGGGTTTCTCCAGGGTCGTGGTCATGGCCTCTCCTTGCTCCGTACCGATGAACCCAGTCTGCCGCCTTCGCCGGGAGGGAACGGCTTGCCGTACTGACACGACGGTCCAGCGGATCTATCCATGGATCAGAGACCTCGACCAGGGCAGCGCGGCCGAGACCCTGCAACCTGCCCTAGCCCTTGGGCTTCTGCGAAGCAGTAGGGCGCCCGACACGGGGCGCCCTTTTCATTGGCCCCCTTCCGGCAGTTGTTGGAGCAACGCTTCGACGCTCGCCACCTTGTCTTCCAGCGTCTGATCTCGATCGGTGCGGGTGTTGACCTTCACGTTGGTGAAGATGCGGGGAGCGCCCATGGCGTGTACGGCCGAATGGCAGGCCTCAATCGCAGCAAACACCGGTCCCCACTCGCCCTCGATCGCGGTGCCGTTGGGGTGCAGCTGGATCTTGAGGCCGGCGTTCAGCAGCACCCGCTCACACGCAGCGATGCAGGGCGCCAGGTTGACGCCGACCCCGATCGGAACAACGCAAAGATCGACGATCACCTTCATCGGACGTGCCTCAGGAGCCTTCCTTGAGAGGGTCCCATCCTCCTGGCCACCTCCGTGCCATGACTGCTCAGGTGAACAGGTCTGGCGTTTGGCCAACGCCGCCGGGTGGGCCATGGCCGTGGTGAACCGCTGCGCGGTGGGGATCCACACCAGCGGGCAACTGCTCAACTGGGCACGGGGACTTGAGCTGGATGTGGACGCTGCCGGAGCCCGTGAGCCCTGCCTGTACCTGATCCCTGACTACGACACACAGGAGGAGGCCGAGGAGATCCTCGAGGAGGTCTTGAAGGCGATTGTTGAGGCGGAGCTCGACTACTGGCATCGGCGACACCGGCACCTGGCCGGCAGCGCGCACCTACGAGGTGTTCCGCAACTGGTTCGAGGTGCGATTCCACCCCCTGATCCAGGACCTGGTGGACGAGGAACTCACCGCCACTGAGGTGGATGAAGAGTTGATCGGTGAGCTGGGCACGGCGCTGGAGGGACTGGAGCCGCGCCCCTGAGTGAGGCGAAAGCGAAGGCTGGCCGCAGCTTGAGCTATGTGGCCAAGGTGCACTGCCGTTGCGCGGAAGCCATCGGCTACAACGGCAACCTGCTGGTGGGCAAGGCCTACACCGCCTTGCTCGACCTCAAGCCCGGCGATGAGTTCGAGATCAAGCTGGGGCGCAAGCAGATTCGCCTGGCCCCCGTGGGTGGAGCTGACGACGAGGAGTGAACCAGGCGCCTGCGGGGCCGTCGCTCTCAGGTCAACGGAAGGGCTCGCAGGACACCAGGAAGCCGCTGACATGGTCGGACCACTGGGCCAGCGCCAGCAGCTCGCGGGGCTGCCTGGCAAACCCCTTCTGGGAGAGGGCGGTGAGCTCGGCCAGGTTGTCGTGAGTGACCAGGGGCTTGCTGCGCTTGGCAGCTTCACAGGCCGCGACGAACTCCTGTCCCTGTTCGGCCAGGCACTGGGCGTAGGCCTCCTCGAAGGGCACCCCCTGCTCCTGCAGCCGCACGAAGACATCCAGCTCAGGCGGGAGGTGCTCCAGCCATAGGGGCAAGTTCTGCACCGGCCCGATCGTGACTTCACCGCTGTTGAGGTGCATCAGCACCACGGTGGCTTCCAGGGTCCAGCTGGGTTGGGCGAGCAGCTTGCCGGCGGCGACTTGGAAGGACTCGCGGTAGTCCTCGACCAGGGCCTGGTGGATCTGAGTGAGGTCAGCCATGGCCAAGGGGTTGCACGACAAAGCCCGGTGACGAAGCCACCGGGCTTTGATCATGGTGTGGAGGGCGGAGCTGCTGACGCTGGCACCTGGGGCCAGGTGTCTATCGGGACGTTCCGTTGGGTCCGGGGCACCTAAAGCGGTGCAATGGACGGCGACTTGGCTACACGCCAGGAACGTCAGTGATCCTTTGAGAGTGTTGGAGCAGGGGCCGGATCGTCAGCTCACTCCTGACGGTTGCTCAGGTGGGGTGTCTTCCATGCGCTGGAGCCTCCCGGGTGACGATGGGGTCACGATCGGACAGCTGACGGTTCAGAGCAATAGGGGTTAATGCCTGAGTGGGCGATGGGACCGTCCAGCTGGGCTCAACCAGAAGGTCTTTGTTCTGCGGAATCTGATCTCATGGCAGTGAGAGAGGCGCCGCCAGGATGGATCCATGAACAACGAGGCCCTTGCCACCGCACCGCGGTTGATTGATGGTCCCGACGCGGCGGCAGCCACCGTGCTTCTGGCCCATGGAGCCGGTGCGCCGATGGACAGCCCCTTCATGGAGGCGATGGCCAGTGGTCTGGCGCAATGGGGCTGGCGCGTGGTGCGCTTTGAATTTCCGTATGTGGCCCGGATGCGCGAGACAGGCCGCCGCCAGGGGCTTGACCGAATGCCGGTGCTGCAGGAGACGTTCCGCGAAGAGGTGCGGCTCGAGAAGACGGAGCAACCGGGCCGGCCGGTGTTCATCGGCGGCAAGTCGATGGGCGGTCGGGTGGCCAGCCTGCTCGTGGACGAACAGGCCGCCAGCGGCGGGGTGCGTGGCTGCCTCTGCCTGGGGTATCCCTTCCATCCGCCGGGCAAGCCGCAGCAGCAGCGCACCGAGCACCTGGCTGCATTGCAGACCCCCACCCTGATCCTGCAGGGGGAGCGCGACACATTCGGCCGCCCGGAAGAGGTGGCGACCTACAGCCTCTCGCCCCAGGTGCAGCTGCAGTGGATCCCCTGCGGCGACCACAGCTTCAAGCCCACCCGCAGCTCTGGCCTCAGCGAGAAGCAGAACCTGGCCACGGCGGTGGCCTGCAGCCACGCCTTCCTGACGGAGCTGCTGGAGCTCACCAGCCAGGCAGCCGATTGACGCCGCTGCTTCAGCCCATCAGTACCGGATCCACCCATCCGGATTCACCTATGGCCCATCAATCCCCAACCCACAGCGAGCGCTACGACGAGGCCCTGCTCTGGGCCGCCCAGCTGCACCGCTGCCAGCGCCGCAAGGGCAAGGGTGTGCCCTACATCTCCCACCTGATCGCCGTGAGCGGCCTGGTCTGGGAAGACGGCGGCAGCGAAAACGAAGCGATCGCCGGCCTGTTGCACGACGCCATCGAAGACGCGGGCCAGAGCCACAGCTCGATCGCCGAGCGCTTTGGCGAGGAGGTGGCCGGGATCGTGCGCGATTGCACCGATACTCAGGGGCCAGTGGCGCCAGGTGCCCCAAAGGAGCCCTGGCTCTTGCGCAAGACCCGCTATGTGGCCGCCCTGGAGCACAAGAGCGACGGCTCCCTGCGGGTGACGGCAGCCGACAAGGCCCACAACGCCCGTGACATGGTGCTCGATGCCCGCCGCGATCCCCACAGCTGGGAACGCTTCAATGCCGGCCTCGATGGCAGTGCCTGGTATCTGCTGCGGATCCACCAGACCCTGAGCCACCGCCTGCCCGGCAGCCGCTCCAATGAGCTGCTCGGAGAAGCGGTGAAGGAGATCCTGGCCAGCGAGGCCTACCGGCGGCTGGTTCCAGCCGGCATCGCCCCGGCGGTGTGGGCAGCGGGGTATGAGGAGAGACGGCAGCGGCCATCCTTGGAGCCATCAGCACCCGGTGGAGCTTCTGATGCCTGAACCCGAGAGCAGTCCATTACCGGCCATGGCGATCTCCTATCGGGAGGAGGCGGTGCCCCTGCTGAAACAGCTGATCGACCGCGAACCGGACAACTGGGAAGCACGCCAGACGATGGGCCTGATCTGAAGTGACTACCGGCTGATCAGCGATCACTGAGGTCTGGGCGGAGCTTGCAGTGACGGCCGCGCGCGGCCTTGGCCCACCACCACAGGGCAGTGTTCACCGCCTTGCGGTCAAAATGCTCCGGATCGAAGTCGCCGCCCCATTCGACCTGGCTGGCGTGATCCTCGTGACTGGGATCAGCAGTCGCCTCAAGGAACCTGCCGTAGCCGCCGGTGCCGCCCACATCCTCAGGCGGGCAGGCGCGGCGACCGTCGATGCACCACGGCAACCACTGCTCCATCGGATTGACCAGCACCACCTTCTCCAGCAGCAGGGTGTGCTCCCAGCTGTCGCCCAGGTCGTAGTCATAGGTGACGGAATCGCCCACCAGGGGAAGGATGGTGCGGGCCTTGACGCGGGTTTCATCGCGCTGCCGAGCGATGAACGCGTCATCGCCGAACCCGTCATCCCAAGGCGGGGTGTAGAAGATCTGGTCGTCGAAGCGTTGACCGGTGATGAACTGATGCAGGTGGTAGTCCTGCCAGCCCATCACGATCTGCAGCACCTCATGCAGCCGCCCCAGGGTGATTGTGTCCTCCACCCAGAGACGGCGCCAGATGGGGGGCTCGATGCCGTCGAGGGTCACCTGCAACTGCAGGGCTGCAACGTCCGCCGGAGGATGCCTGAGCTGAGAGGGCATGGACACAGAAGAACCCACCCCAGGATCGCGATGACACTCCGATCTGTCAGAGCGGCGTAGCCAAGGCCCACGCCCACCGGCTGGAAGCACTGCATCCGCCACATCTGGCACTTTTGTCCATGCAGCACGGTGTGCCAGTGACCCCGGCGCCAGTGGGAACGGCTGAGGTGGCCCAGGCAGTCAAGACACAGATTCCAACCTCAGAGAGCCCAGCTGGCCAGCATCGTCCCCCTGGCGAAAGCTCGTCATTGGCGGGGGCCGCCGGGCCGGAGCCATGGCGATGGACGACAGGAAAGGCCGCCAGAAGCGCAGGGGCAGGCAACACCGATACGGTGGCAGCGATCATGCTGACCTTCTGCCCGGCGATGCCTGCCCCTGCGCTTCTGCCTGCTGTGATGCGCTGTCTTGAGAAGGTGCAGGAACTGAGCCGCCGTCTGCAACGTCTCTCGCGGCATGGCTGGCTGGAGGACATCCCCCCAGCCCTGCTGGCCGCCACTGAAGAGGAGGCCGCCTGAACCATGGCAATCCGTAAATCCGAGCTGTATTCGAGCCTTTGGGCCAGCTGCGATGAACTGCGTGGCGGCATGGATGCCAGCCAGTACAAGGACTATGTGCTGGTGCTGCTGTTCCTCAAGTACATCAGCGACAAGTACGCCGGCCAGCCCTATGCGCCACTGGTGATTCCCGAGGGATCCAGCTTCGCTGACATGGTGGCCCTCAAGGGCAAGGCGGAGATCGGCGATGACATCAACAAGAAGATCATCGCCCCACTGGTGGCGGCCAATCAGCAGCTCAGCCAGAGCGACTTCCCCGACTTCAACGACCAAGCGAAGCTCGGCAGCGGCAAGGAGCTGGTGGAGCGGCTCACCAACCTGATCGCCATCTTCGAGAAGCCGGAGCTCAACTTTTCACGCAACCGGGCTGACGACGACGACATCCTTGGCGATGCCTACGAATACCTGATGCGCCACTTCGCCAGCGAAAGCGGCAAGAGCAAAGGGCAGTTCTATACGCCCTCGGAGGTAAGCCGCATCAAGGCCCAGGTGTTGGGAATCGACAAGGAGGTCACATCAGCGGATACCACGGTCTGCGACCCCACCTGCGGTTCTGGCTCACTGCTGCTGAAAGTGGCTTCCCTTGCGCGCACGCCGGTAACGCTCTACGGCCAGGAGAAGGATGCAGCCACCAGCGGCCTGGCGCGGATGAACATGATCCTGCACGGCAACCCCACCGCCACGATCTGGCAAGGAAACACCATTGCAGACCCCAAGCTGACGGAGGGTGATCAGCTCAAGCAGTTTGACTTCGTTGTCGCCAATCCACCCTTCTCAGACAAACGCTGGAGCACAGGTCTCGAGCCCACGAAGTACTACGGCAGGTTCGAAGGTTTTGGCATGCCGCCGAATAAGCAGGGCGACTATGCCTACCTGCTGCACATCGTGCGCACGCTCAAGAGCACGGGCCGGGGCAGCTGCATCCTTCCCCACGGCGTGCTGTTCCGCGGCAACGCCGAAGCCGAGATCCGCAAGAACCTGATCCAGCGAGGGCTGATAAAGGGCATCATCGGCCTGCCGGCCAACCTTTTCTATGGCACTGGTATCCCCGCCTGCATCCTGGTGATCGAAAAGCGCGACGCCGGCAGCCGCGAGGGCATCTTCCTGGTGGATGCCAGCAAGGGCTACATCAAGGACGGCCCCAAAAACCGCCTGCGCGAGCGCGACATCCACAAGATCGTGGATGTGTTCACACGCCAGTTAGAGGTTCCCGGCTATTCGCGCTTCGTGCCCAACGAGGAGATCGCTGGGCACGACTACAACCTCAACCTGCCCCGCTACATCGACAGTTCAGAAGCGGAAGACCTCCAAGACATCGAAGCCCACCTGCGCGGCGGCATTCCCGAGCGCGACATCGACGCCCTGCAGGCCTATTGGCAGGTGTGCCCTCAGCTGCGCGAGGTCCTGTTCCAGCCGCTGCGGCCCGGCTATCTGGAGCTGGCGGTGCCGCCGGCGGAGCTGAAGGCCACGATCACCGCCCATTCCCAGTTCGCCGGCTTCCTGGCGGGGATGGCCGGGCACTTTGCGGCCTGGCGCCAGCAGGCGACGGCCCAGCTGATGGCCCTGGAGCCGGGCTGCCATCCCAAGGCGGTGGTCCGCGAACTGAGCGAGGGCCTGCTGGCCCATTACGAGGACCAGCCCCTGATCGATGCCTACGCCGTGTACCAGCTGCTGCTCGACCAGTGGGCAGAGACGATGCAGGACGACGTGTATGCGATCAGCGCCGAGGGCTGGCGCGCCGAGCCCTACCGGGTGCTGGAGACCGACAAGAAGGGCAAGACCAAAGACAAGGGCTGGGCCTGCGACCTGGTGCCCAAGGAGCTGCTGGTGCAGCAGCTATTCGCCGGTGATCTGGAGCTGATCGAGGCCCTGCGCGCCCAGCTGGAGGAGGCCAGCAGCCGCCTGGCAGAACTGGAGGAGGAGCACGGCGGCGAGGAGGGCGCCTTCAGCGAGCTGGACAAGGTGAACAAGGCAGCCGTGAACGCTCGCATCAAGGAGATCAGGAGGGATCCAGAAGCCGCTGAGGAGTTGGCCGTGCTCAGGGAGTGGCTGGACCTGAGCGACGAGGAGGCCGCCACCAAGAAGGCCCTCAAGGCAGCCGAGGCCGAGCTCGACGACCAGGCCTACGGCCGCTACGACAGCCTCACGGACACCGAGGTGCGGGAGCTGGTGGTGGATGGCAAGTGGCTGGCCAGCCTGGAGCAGGCGGTGGCTGCCGAAGTTGAACGAGTGAGCCAGGCCCTCACCGGTCGCCTCAAGGAGCTGGGCGAGCGCTACGGCGAGGCACTACCAGCGATCAGCGAGCGAGTGGAGGAACTGGAAGCACGCGTGGCCGGACACCTGGAGCGGATGGGGTTCACATGGAACTGAAGCCGGGCTACAAGCAGACAGAGGTGGGACTGATCCCAGAGGACTGGGATGTGAAACGCCTGGGAGAAGTTGCCAGGTTCCGCACAGGCCCATTTGGAAGTGCGCTACACAAGGAAGATTACACAGATAACGGAATCCCTATCGTCAACCCAATGCACATAGTTGACGCGGCGATTGTGCCCACATATGAGATGACTATTACCGCTCAGCGAGCTACCGAGCTTGCCGACTTCAGGCTGAGACAAGGGGACATCGTTATCGGAAGAAGGGGGGAAATGGGAAGATGTGCCGTTGTCGCAGCAGCTCAGGATGGATGGCTGTGCGGGACTGGCTCGATGATCATACGAGCCAATCAAGGCTATTCTGCTGAATTCCTCCAACTCATTCTCTCAAGCAAGCCGGTTATTACGTCTATTGAGAATGCGTCTGTTGGGTCGACCATGATCAATCTTAATCAAGGCGTGCTTAACGGCCTAAAAGTAGCGTTGCCCAGCAATATAGAAGGCCAACAGGCCATTGCGACGAGCATTAAAGCAGTTGGATCCCAGGTCGAAGCACTTCAGTCTCTCATCACCAAGAAACGACAACTCAAGCAGGCCGCCATGCAGGAGCTGCTCACCGGCAAGCGGCGACTGCCTGGGTTTGCGGGGAAATGGGAGACGGTTGCAATATCTCAAGTCGCAGAGAAGATTACGGGCTTTTGGGGACGCACTGAGCCGGGAAGTGAAGCAATGCACTCCACCAGTGTTATCAGGGCTGGCGATATCTCAGAAGACGGACGGCTTATCGGCGCGGCACGCAGGTATTTAAGCCATCATGAGAGTTCATTGGCTGGTTGCAGGACTGGCGACACAGTAATGACCGCAAGTGGCAACGGCTTGGGCAAGTCATGGACTTGCGACCAAGACGGAGTCTATTCGGCGTCCAATTTTGTTCGCATCATCAGGCCTCAAAGAGGCAAAGCAGATGGCTACTTCGTTGGGTTTGCACTCAAGAGCAGGCGTGCACGGTCAAAGCTTGTAGAGCACACCGCAACAAGCGCTTACCCAAACCTAAAGCCTTCTTTCTTCAACTTGATTAGGTAGCAAGCTCCGCTCTCCTGAGGAGACGCTCGGGACGTGCGGTGCAGATACAGACGGCATGAACCACCCGGTCTGTCATCGCCGAAAGATTGAAGCGCCGGTTGAAACGGTAAGTGA
>NZ_JAYGID010000019.1:0-62504 GCF_034931685.1 Synechococcus sp. CCY9202 | reverse complement strand
GTGGCGGGCGCCGGCACGGGAGCCGGCTGGCTCGGCCCTGCCGCGCCACGCGCGCGCTGAATGCGCTCCTCGGCCTGGCGCACCAGCGCAATCATCCGCCCGTAGCTCTGCTGGGCCGTGGCGCCGAAGGAGAACAGGCCGTGCTGGAGCAGCACCATGCCCTCCAGCTCGATGGACTGCTCAGCCGCGGCGGCCGCGGCCTCCTCATAGGCCCGGGCGGCGGCGAGGGCCAGATCGAAGCCGGGCATCACGTAGGGCACCAGGGCCACCCGGGAGCCGTACAGCTCCCGGCAGAGGGCCGCCGCATCCGGCTGATCCGCCAGGGCCAGCAGGGCGGTGGCGTGGGTGTGGTCGACGAACTTGTGGGGCAGAAACGCATGCAGCAGCGCCTCCACCGAGGGGTTGGGGGCCGCCGGATCGATCAGGTTGCGGCGCTGGGCGGCCACCATGTCTTCGTCGCTGAGGGCCTTCAGGGCCCGCAGGGCCTGCAGCGGCTCCAGCCGCACGGCCGGGTGCCCCGGTGGCTCGATCGTGGCCAGATCCCAGCCGGATCCCTTGACGCACAGCACCGGGATCGACTCCCCCAGCAGGCCGGTGCAGCGGGTCTTCACCGAGGTGTTGCCGCCACCGTGCAGCACCAGCTCCGGATCGGCGCCCAGCAGGCGGGCCGAGTAGGTGCGCAGGGCCAGGTCTTCGCTGACGCCCCCGGCGCCATAGCGGGCGACCGCCGCGGCCGCATCGGCATCCGACCAGCGGTTGAGCACGGGCATGGGCGGCGGCCTGGGGGCACAGGGGACGGACCGAGGCTACGGATCGGAGATCCCATCACCCAGTCGGAGTGGGAAAGGCCGCAGAGCCAGGTCGATCCTCAGATCCGCAGGCATTCGTCGTTGGCTGGGATATCCATCCACTCGGGCAGGCAGTCCAGATCCGCCGGCTTTGGATAGGTCCAGCCTGGGGGAGAAGTGGGATTGACGCAGGCCTCTCCAATGGCCAGGAAGCCCTCCGGGCAGGCACCCTGATCATCAGGCGACACCACCTGCGCCCGACTCGGCAGGCCACCCGCCAGGAAGAGAAACACAGCGGCGGCAGTCACCGCCCCAGTGGAAGCGACTCTGACGCTGGAGGCCTCGACAGACAGGTGAACAGCGCGAGAGTCACGTGGGTCGGCAAAAGCCACGGCAGCCCATTTCTCCGGCACGGCCTCAGGCTAGGCAGCCCAGGGCCTCCCGGACATCAGGCTGCTCGCGGTGCTGCACCGCACGATCTTGCGTGGCAGGCTTGGATTCGGCCACGATCGGCTCCCCGTGCCCCTTCCCACGCCTCCGGTGCCGTCAGAACGGCGCATCCGCCGGGAAGCGCTACTCACAGGCATCACGATCTTCTCGGTGGCCGCCGCGGCCCTCACGGTCACCTATCGGGTCGCCACCCGCACGATGCAGAACCAGCTGCGGGAGCATCTGCGCAGCCTCGCCAGCATCGCCGCCGCCGAGATCGACACCAAGGCCATCGCCCAGCTGCAGCGGGCCGATCAGCTCGGCAGCCCGCTCTACCAACAGGTGAGCCAGCCCCTGATCCAACTGCGCTCGGAGGTGCCGGAGATCTACTACGCCTACACCCTTCGGCCCTCCTCCGAGGGCCTGCGCTTCGGCGTGGACACCTCGTACTACGTGAAAAACCATGGCGACAACACGGACGTCGCCAAGCTCGGCGAGCTGTACACCGACGCACCCCCAGCGGCCAAGCGGGCGCTCCAGCAGGGAACAACTCAGGTGAGCCAGACCCCCTACACCGACAGGTGGGGCACCTTCCTGAGCAGCTACGCACCGTTCCGCAATGCAAGCGGCCAGGTGATCGGCCTGGTTGGCCTCGATCTGTCCACGACTCAGATCGAGGAAAAGGTGCTGCCGCTGCGGATCACCCTGATCCTCGCTCTTGTCGGCAGCGGCGGCCTGGCCTTTCTGGCGGGCTTCGATGCCTATCGATCCTTGAAGGCCCGAGCCCAGGCCCTGCTGGAACAGACCGAGGCACGCCAGCTGGCGGAGGCCGCCGCTGCCGCTGCCGACCTGGCCAACCAGGCCAAGACCGACTTCATCGCCACCCTCAGCCACGAAATCCGCACGCCCCTCAACGGCGTGCTGGGCATGACCGATCTGGTCCTGGCCAGCGAGCTCACCGATCACCAGCGGGAGTGCCTCGACACGGTGAAAAGCAGCGGCAAGACCCTGCTCAGTGTGCTCAACGACATCCTCGATTTCTCCAAGATCGAGGCCGGCCGGCTCGAGCTTGAGGAGCAGCCCTGTGCTCTGCGCCCCCTGATCGAAGACGTGCTCGATCTCTATGCCCCCCAGGTACGGGAAAAGCGGATCGAACTTGTGCTGTTGCTGGCCCCGGAAGTACCCAGCGTCATCCTCACCGACCCCACCCGCCTGCGCCAGATCCTGATGAACCTGGTGGGCAATGCCACCAAATTCACAGAGCGGGGAGAGATCGTGGTGGAGGTGACCAGCCATGGATCCCTGCCTGAGGACCATTGCAAACTCGAGATCACCGTGCGCGACACCGGTGTCGGGATTCCTGCCGATCGCATCGCCCGCCTGTTTCAGGCCTTTTCCCAGGCCGACGCCTCCACCACGCGCATTCATGGCGGTACCGGCCTTGGCCTGGTGATCTGCCGGAGACTGGCCCGCGCCCTCGGTGGAGACATCAGCGTGACGAGCACCGAGGGAGAAGGCAGTGTCTTTTCTCTGACGTTCCGAACCCAGGCCATCCCGCTCAGTGATCCTCTCCCCCAGGCAAGGCTCTTGGAGAAGCGCGGCGTTCTGATCGCGATGGCCAACCCCACCAATCAGCGCCTGCTGGAAAGCCACTGCCGCCTCCTCGGGATGGTGCCCCACGCAGCCTCAACGGCAGGCGAGGTCCTGGGCCAGCTGGAGAAACAGACGATCGAGGCTGTGGTGCTGGACACAGCCCTGCCCGGAGAGGGAATCAGCACCCTGGTGACGACGCTGAGGGAGCGATCGGACCGGCAGCCTCGGCCCGTGATCGTGATCCGCTGGGTGGGGGAGGAGGTGGATGGGAGCAACGTCCAGGCCGTGCTGAGCAAGCCGGTCAAACCGGTCGCCCTGGGGCAGATTCTGATGCGATCGCTGGAACCACCCCCAACAGACGGCGACGGCGCCGCCGTGGCGAGCGGCCCGTCTCCTGACCAGCCGGTTCGGGGCACGATGGCGGAGAGCCACCCCCTGCGGGTGCTGGTGGCGGACGACAATGCCGTCAACCGGCGGGTCTGCGAACTGGTGCTGCGCCGCCTTGGCTACACCCCCAGCTTCGCCGTCGACGGGGAAGAAGCGGTGACCATGCAGGCCACCGAGCAGCCGGATCTGATCCTGATGGATCTGCACATGCCGCGGCTCGATGGCCTGGAGGCAACACGGCGGATCCGCTCCAGCAGTGGCGATCCGATTCATCCCTGGATCCTGGCGGTCACGGCCGATGTCGCCCCCAGCACCTGCCGCGCCGCCCTCACTGACGGCATCAACGACTTTCTCAGTAAACCGATTGAAACGGACGCTCTGGTCGCCGCCATCCACCATGCCTATGCGGTTCTGCATCCAGGACTCGATCAGGCCCGGATCGATCAGGCATAGAGGGTCCGCAAACCTGCTTCGCTGGCGGGAGCCACACCGCGCTCGGTGATCAGGCCCGTCACCAGCCGGGCCGGCGTCACATCGAAAGCGGGATTGAAACCGGCGCTGCCATCGGGGGTGAGCTGCACCGTGACCGCTTCTGCAGCGACGCGGCCCTGGATGGACGTCACTTCAGCGGCCGAGCGCGCCTCGATCGGGATCTCCGCCACGCCATCGGCCAGGGTCCAGTCGATCGTGGAGGCCGGCAGGGCCACATAGAAGGGGACGCCGTTGTCGTGGGCGGCGAGGGCCTTGAGATAGGTGCCGATCTTGTTGCACACGTCGCCGCGGCGCGTGGTGCGGTCGGTGCCCACGATCACGACATCCACCTGGCCGTGCTGCATCAGGTGTCCACCGGCGTTGTCGACGATCACGGTGTGGGGCACGCCCTCCTTGCCGAGCTCGAAGGCGGTGAGGCTGGCGCCCTGGTTGCGCGGGCGGGTCTCATCCACCCACACATGCACGGCCAGGCCAGCCCGGTGGGCCTTGTAGATCGGCGCCAGGGCCGTGCCCCAGTCGACCGTGGCCAGCCAGCCGGCGTTGCAGTGGGTGAGCACATTCAGAGGCTGGCCCTGCCGCTCAGCCGGCCGGGCCAGCGCCAGCCCCTGCAGGATCTTCAGCCCGTGGGCTCCGATCGCCTCGCACATGGCCACATCCTCTTCCGCGATCGCCGCGGCCTCCTCCCTGGCGACCGCGGCCCGCTCGGTCTCCGGCAGTGGAGCCACACGATCCCGCACCCGCTCCAGGGCCCAGCGCAGGTTGATGGCCGTCGGACGGGTGGCGTTGAGCTGCTCGAACGCCACCGCCAGCGCCCCATCGCTCGGATCTGCCTGCAGGGCCAGCATCAGGCCATAGGCGCCCGTCACACCGATCAGCGGCGCGCCACGCACCACCATCGTGGCGATGGCCTCGGCGGCCTGCTCGACGGTGGAGAGCGAGCGGGTCTCGAACTGGTGGGGCAGCCGCGTCTGATCGATCACACCGATCGAGCGACCACCCGGCTCCAGCCAGACGGTGCGCCAGGCCTTGCCGTCGATGTTCATGGGAGTGGGCGCCGAGGAAGCGGCGATGGGTTGAGGCCCCGATCATCGCGGCCGGCGCGAACGACAATGGGCAACCTCAGCAGCTCTGCCTAGCTTGCGAACAGGACGGGCGCAGCGGGGGATCACGATGATCGAGACGATCGAAGGTCTGCCGGAGGGCACCCTGGGTTTCGCCTTCAGCGGCCAGATCAGTGGCCACGACTACGACACGGTGCTCGTCCCCGCCATGGAGCGGGCCATCGAAGAGCACGACCGCATCAAGACCCTGCTGCGCTTCGGGCCGGCCTTCGAGGGCTATGACCTCGCCGCCGCCTGGGACGACACCCTGCTCGGCCTGCGCCACTGGCGCGGCTTCGAGCGGATCGCGGTGGTGAGCGATGTGCCCTGGCTGCGCACCACCATCCGGGCCATCGGCGCCCTGATGCCCTGCCCGATCCGCAACTTCCCGACGGAGCAGGAGCAGGAGGCCCGGATCTGGCTGGGCGAGTCGCTCGGCAGCATCCATCTCGATGAACACAACGGTGTGATTCAAGTGCGCCTGATCGGCAGGCTGGAGCCCAGTGCCTACGACCACATCGACGCAGACATCGCCGCCCTGTTCAGCCGGGTGACGCCGGTGAAACTGCTGCTCGATCTGCGCGACTTCGACGGCTGGTCGGGCCTGGCCGCCCTCGGTGAGCATCTGTCGCTGATCCGGGAGCATCGCAGCGCCCCGCGCCGGGTGGCCGTGGTGGGCCAGCAGAACTGGCAGAAACTGGTGCAGAAGCTGCTGTCGCGCTTCACGTCGGCGGAGACACGCTTTTTTGACGTGGCCCACAGCGCCCAGGCGGAACTGTGGCTCCAGGGCAATGGGGAGTCAGTGCGCGAGGCCGGGATCAGGCAGCTGCACGACGCCTGATCCCGGCCAGCCGGCGCAGAAACGCTCGCTTCTTCACGATCCTGAGATCGCGGTGGCGTTGGGCTGGGGGTAGAGGGTCTTCGTGGGCTGACCATGGCACCAAAAAATGCACTTGCAGCCCTGTCACTCCATCATGTCTCCCCTCATCCTCTGACCCAACCCATCCCACCGATCACACCTGAACCATGCCGCAGCGCATTCCCTTGAGCACCGCCTGGAGCCGGTTGTGCACGTTGAGGGTCTGCAGCAAGCGCTTGGTGTAGGTGCGGGCGGTTTCATCACTCACCACCAGTCGCTTGGCGATCTCCCGATCGCTGAGGCCACTGGCGAGCAGGTCGAGAACTTCATACTCACGCGGCGTGAGTCTGGGACAGCTCAGGTAGGGAAGAATGCCCGTCCGCAGGGAGGGGCTGCGGTAGGAGTGCCCGCCCAGCACCGCCATCACGGCGGCCTGAAGCGGTTGCTGATCATCCACGAAATCCGCCTCGGCGACCACGGCTTCCAGCCATGGTGCTTCGATGCACTCGGCAGGAATAGCATCCCCCAGCGCCAGGATCACGGCATGAAGTTTCGGATGAAGCTGGCGGGCCTGACGCACCAGATCGAAACCATTGCCACTTTCCAGATAATCGGTGATGAACTGGCGGTCACAGGGGACTGATGGAGGAGGCGACTGCACAACCAGTGCCGTCATCGTTCAGCCAGCCAGGAGCCGGGGCTGCTGGGTCCTGACGAGGCCCGCGCCCTACAGAAAACCGGTGGTGGCAACGCGATCCGGAACGACAGACAAAACGACAGGCAAGTGGAGAACAGCCCAAGCAACGAACTCAATTCCTCTCCCCATGTTGATCCTGAAGATTCTCAGGATCAACACATTGCAGCTCAGTATGTCGACGATCTGGTGAGCCAGGCCCTGATGCACCGGGCGACAAGGCATCCTTACCTCACAGCCCTCTCGGCGGGAACGCTGCCTGACCTGAGATTTGCTCTGGGTGATTTTGCCCGGCATTACTACGGCTACTCGGCCCACTTCCCCCGTTATCTGACGGCGCTGATTTCACGACTGGAGAACCCGGACCACCGCAATCCCCTGCTGGCCAACCTCCTTCAGGAATCGGGCCACTATGAGCCTGAGGAGCTCGCGGGATTGCACCGCTGCGGCATTGAAGCCGACTGGATCGTGGGGGTCCCGCACCCCGAACTATTCCAGCGTTTCCGGCAGGCTCTGGGGATGATTGGCACTGATCCCAGCATCGATCACGTTTATGTGGTCGCTTGGAGAGATCTTCTGCTCAGCCTGTTGAGCAGCGGGTCTCCAGCCGAAGCCCTGGGCGCCCTGGGTCTGGGTAGCGAAAGCATCGTGCCGGCGATCTACCAGCCCTTCCTGGATGCAATCGGCCGATTGGGCACGCTTGAGCCCCGTGACACTGTGTTCTTCCCGCTGCGTACAGCGATCCACGATCAGCGCCAGGCCAGGATCAACGCCATCGCCATCGAGTTTGCCATGACCCCAGGCGGCCAGGCCGACCTGTCCAAGGGCATGCACATGGCCCTCGCCCTGCGGAATTCGTTCTGGGACTGGCTGTACGAGCGTGTTCTTCGGGGTGGTGGCGGGCCTGTGTAGCCCGACTCCATGGCCCCTCGGACTGCAACCGAGGGGCCAGATCCAGGCCGCGGCTTCAGCCGCGCCAGGTGGGCACGCCACTGCCCACAAGGGTGCCGCGGTTGCGCCAGAGGGCTGCCGGGGTCACTTCAACGCCGTGCTCGGCTGCCAGGCGTGCTGCCGCCTCGGTGGAGTCGGTGGAGCGCAGGTCGTTAGCGAAGGCTGGGTCGTGTTGCAGCAGATCCTTCAGGTGGTGCAGGGCATCCGCCGCGGGAACCGCCGGAGCCGGGGTCGATCGATCGCAGGTGGCCATGGGGCCTCCATCTCAGAGTGATACCAGCCTAGGAGTGCTGATTCAAGATGCCCATCGCAGCGCGGGGCAGCGGGTAGTTCGTTACCAGCGCACAACCCCGTTGGCCCGGCCCGCCCTCTGGCCGAAGAGTCTCAGCAACTTGCCGCCAGAGACTTCGTCGACTAGAGACCCGGTGATCAGATCATCGATGGCCATGCTTCGCGATCCAGAGAGCCCTGGAGCAGGGCCGCCACATCAGCATCCACCTGAGCCAGACGTTCCAGCACCAGGTTCAGATCCAGGGCGGTGAGGTCGCCATCGGCTTCCCACTTCAGACAGGTGCGCCCCAGACAGCTGCTGGTGTTGATCGTCATGGTGGGTTCTGCCATGGCGGGCTTCCTGGCTCTCGTTGGCTCCAGTTTCGGCAAGCAGGCCAGGCTGCGATGCCCCCAACAGGGGACAATCTCCGAAGCTTGGGGACGCGGCTGGCCAGGCAGGGTGCGGTCGGGGCCCTGTCGACAAGACTGTGACCATGCACTCTGCTGTGCCGATGGACCTGTTCGAACAGAACTGGAGCACCTACCGGGCCGTGGTGCAGCACGATCTGATGGGACACGCTGACCTCACCGCAGCGACCGCACTGGCCCTGCGCTCCTGGCTTGAGGCACGTGCCCCCGGCACCCGGCCGCCCCTTGCCGTGGATCTGGGCTGCGGCGATCTGAGCGCACTCGCGCCTGTCTGGCGGCAACTCCCCCTGGGGGGCTACGAGGGGATCGATCTCACCGCCCAGGTCTTACCCCTGGCCCGCCAGGCCCTGGGAGCCGTTCCCTATCCCAGCCGCTGGCAGGCGGCCGATCTGCGTGTCTGGGCAGCCAGCAACGACGAACCCGTGGATCTGATCCACACGGCCTTTGCGCTCCACCATCTCTCAGACAGCGAAAAAGCGGAGTTTCTGCGCCAGGCCCGCCAGCGCCTCGCCCCCGGCGGACTCTTTCTCTGGGCTGATGTCTTCCGCGATCCAGGCGAATCCCGTCAGGACTACCTGGGGCGTTACAGACACCGGATCCACAGCCAATGGTCGGTGTTGCCCGCCGAGGCCCGCACCCAGGTGATCGACCACATCGATCAGCTGGACCACCCAGCCGATCGTGCCGTGATCGTGCGACAGGCCGAAGCAGCAGGCTGGCGCTGGACCTGGCTCTGGAACGGCCCACAGCGGGCTGAAGGACTGGCCCAGCTGGAGCCGATCTGAAGCCTGGGGCTCAGCTGTGCTCCCGCAGAAAACCGATCGTGCCGCTCAACTCATCGGCGAAGCGGTCGATCTCCTCGGGAGTGGTGGTGAAACTGAGGCTGGCCCGGGCTGAACCGGGAATGCCATACAGGCGATGCAGCGGCTGGGTGCAGTGATGGCCGCTGCGGATGCAGATGCCGGCAGAATCAAGCAGGGCCGCGATGTCATTGGCATGCAGGCCATCGACGGTGAAGGCGGCCAGCGCCCCCCGATCAGGCTGCTGCTCCGGGGTGGGTCCGAGGATCCGCACCCCTTCGATCGCCTGCAGGCGCTGGAACAACTGGCGGGTGAGCCGCTGCTCCCAGGCGTGGATGCGCTCCAGCCCCAGGCCCTGGAGGTAATCCAGAGCGGCACCCATGCCGATCGCCTCACCGATGGCGGGGGTGCCGGCTTCAAACTTATGGGGCAGCTCCGCCCAGGTGCTGTGGTCGAGGTAGACGTCCTGAATCATTTCGCCGCCCCCCAGAAAGGGAGGTATGGCCTCGAGCAACTCCTCGCGCGCCCAGAGGAAGCCCATGCCGGTGGGGCCGCAGAGCTTGTGGGACGAGCCCACCAGGAAATCGCAGCCCAGCTGGGCCACATTCACGGGTAGGTGGGGCAGGCTCTGGCAGGCATCCACCAGCAGCAGCGCACCGGCGGCGTGGGCCAGGGGGGCGACCTCCGCGACCGGGTTGAGGCAACCGAGGGTGTTGCTGACCTGAACCAGGCTGACCAGGCGGGTGCGCTCGTTGATCTGGCGGCGCAGGTCGGCGAGGTCCAGCTCGCCCGTTTCGGTGAGGCCCACATGGCGGAGCACGCACCCGGTGCGGGCCGCCAGGAGCTGCCAGGGAACCAGGTTGCTGTGGTGCTCCATCACCGAGAGCAGCACTTCATCGCCGGAGCGCAGGTTGGCCTCACCCCAGGAGCGCGCCACCAGGTTGATGGCCTCGCTGGCGTTGCGGGTGTAGACGATCTCGCGGGCACTGGCCGCCCCCACGAAGGCAGCCACCTTGCCACGGGCTCCTTCAAAACCTTCGGTGGCTCGCGCACTCAGCTGATGGGCGCCCCGGTGCACATTGGCGTTGTCGTGGGAGTAGTAGTGCTGCAGAGCCTCCAGCACCTGGCGGGGCTTCTGGCTGGTGGCGGCATGATCGAGATAGATCAGGGGCTCGCCGAGGCAGGCCGTCTGGGCGAGCAGCGGGAAATCAGGACGGGTGAGGCTGGCCAGGTCTTCATAGGACTGTGGCGCCGCGGCGGAATCCTGAGGCTCCGGCGGTGTGGAGATGGATGGGGCGGTGTCACGCGCCGCCGGCGAGACGGCAGCGTCGGGCGTCAGCAGAGCATCAGCAGCTGGGGTCATCAGCTCAGGCCTCCCCCAGCAGACGATCGATCGGGCGCCAGGCGGCGGCGATGGCCGGCAGCTCCCGCAGCACCTCCTCACAGAAGGCCCGTTGCAGCAGACGGGCCGCCTGGTCGGCCGCGATGCCACGGCTCTGCAGATAGAACAGTTCGTCCTGCTGCAGGCGACTCACGGTGGCGCCATGGGCACAGCGCACGTCGTCCGCCACGATCTCGAGCTCGGGCTTGGTGTCGATGCGCGCCCGATCGGACAGCAGCAGATTGCGGCTGATCTGGGAGGCATTGGTGCGCTGCGCCTGGCGAGGCACCCGCACGGCTCCGTTGAACACGCTACGGGCCTGGCCATCGGCCACGGCTTTGTGGACCTGCTCAAGCTGGCCGTCGGGTCCTGAAAAGGTCACCTGGCTGTGGGTGTCTGCGATCTGGCGATCGATCACCCGTTGCAGGCCCCGCAGGCTGGTGTGGGCCGCACCATCGCGCTGGTTCACCCGCGGCTCGAGGCGCAGCAGGCCCCAACCGGCACAGCCGCTCACGACGCTGAGGTCACTGCCACTCTCCTGCACGTAGGCGCACTGAGCCACCAGCGACGCCTGGGCATGTCCCTGAGCCAGCAGCCCATGACGCAGACGGGCGCCACGACCCAGATGGGCTTCCAGCACCAGGCTGGTGGCGCTGGCACCACTGGCGGTATGCACCTGCAGCAGTTCCAGTTCGGCCCCGTCCTCCAGCAGCAGCAACACCCTCAGGGGCAGCAGCCCATCGCTGGCGCCAGCGGGAAGCAGCAGCTCCAGTGGCGATGCCACGACCCCGGAAACGCGGAGAGCCAGCACCTGCTGGGCTGCCGCCTGGTTGAGCTGGGTCAGCCAGTGGTGGGCGCAACCGGTCGCCTCAAGCACCGCGCCGAGGCGCTGATGCAGTTCTGCCCCGGCGATCGGTTCGAGCCCCGCGGGCAGCGCCACCCCATCCAGAGGGTCGGCGCTGCCATCCAAACGGAGGCACAGATGAGCCGACGCCGTGCCAGCAGCCTGCTCAGGCCGCAGCAATCGCGGTGAGGTGGCCGCCAACAGGGCCGGATCGGTGAAGCGCCAGTTTTCCTGGCGGCGATGGGGGGCAGGAAGCTCCGACAGTGCCGCACGGGCCTGCTCCTGCAACGGTGCCAGCGGACCGGTCGCAGAGGGCAGAGAGGCGATGAGATCACCCGTCCAGGCCTCGAGGGTCGAGGAGGAGCGCACGGCCGTGGATGGCATGGAAACAGGCAACGTCACCATCAGCCCACCTCCACCGGTGTACGCCCCTGGGCTGCGGCCTCAAGGACCGCCAGCTCCTGATCGACCCAGTCGTATCCCCTCTCCTCAAGTTCAAGGGCAAGCTCCTTGCCACCGGTACGAAGGATGCGGCCCGCGGCCATGACGTGCACATAATCGGGAGTGATCACATCCAGCAAGCGCTGGTAATGGGTGATCAGCAGGGTGGCGTTCTCGGCCGTGGCGAGATGGTTCACACCACCAGCCACAATCCGCAGGGCGTCGATGTCGAGGCCGGAATCGGTTTCATCGAGGATCGCCACCAGTGGATCGAGCAGGGCCATCTGCAGGATCTCGTTGCGCTTCTTCTCGCCACCGCTGAAGCCCTCATTCACGGAACGCTCCAGAAAGGCTGGATCCATCTGGACCACGGCCAGCTTGTCGCGCACGACATCCTCAAAGGCAAAGGTATCGAGCTCCTCGTCGCCCATCTCCAGCCGGCGGGCATTGGTCGCCACCCGCAGGAACTCGAGGTTGCTCACCCCGGGAATCTCAATCGGGTACTGAAACCCAAGAAACAGACCGATTCTGGCCCGCTGCTCCGGAGGCAGATCCAGCAGATTCTCGCCCCTGTAACGCACCGTGCCCGCGGTGACCTGATAGGCGGGATGGCCGGCCAGCACCTTGGACAGGGTGCTCTTACCACTGCCGTTGCGACCCATCACCGCATGGATCTCGCCGGCACGAATGGTGAGGTTCACGCCCTTGAGGATCGCCTTGTGCTCGACGCAGGCATGGAGATCACAGATCTCAAGCAGAATGGGGGCGTCGGAACGGATCACAGCAACAGGGAAGGCAGAGGGAAGACAGAAAGGAGAAAATGTTATCTAGGGATGACAGCAGCTGAAGGAGATCAACCCACCGATCCTTCGAGTTTCAGGGCGAGGAGCTTGTCGGCTTCCGCCGCGAACTCCATCGGCAGCTGGTTGAACACATCACGACAGAAGCCGCTCACCATCATCGACACCGCCTCTTCAAAACCGATCCCACGGCTCTGGAGATAGAAGAGCTGGTCTTCCGAGATGCGGCAGGTGCTGGCTTCATGCTCGATCGCGGCATCAGGTTGCTGCGATCGGATGTAGGGGTAGGTGTTGGCGGCGGCCTGATCGCCGATCAGCATCGAATCGCACTGGCTATAGTTCTTGGCCCCCACAGCCTTGGGACCCACCTGCACAAGACCGCGATAGCTGTTGGAGGAGTGCCCGGCACTGATGCCCTTGCTGACAATCGTGGAGCGGGTGCGGGGCCCAACATGAATCATCTTGGTGCCAGTGTCGGCCTGCTGACAGTTGTTGGTCAGGGCGACGGAATAAAACTCGCCCACTGAATCAGCACCCTGAAGCACACAACTGGGGTATTTCCAGGTGATCGCTGAGCCTGTTTCCACCTGGGTCCAGCTGATCTTGCTGCGCGCACCACGGCACTGGCCGCGCTTGGTGACGAAGTTATAGATCCCACCTTTGCCATTCTCATCACCGGCATACCAGTTCTGCACGGTGGAATACTTGATCGCAGCATCCTCCAAAGTGACCAGCTCCACAACCGCGGCGTGCAGCTGATTGGTGTCAAACATCGGCGCCGTGCAGCCCTCGAGGTAGCTCACCGAAGCCCCCTCTTCCGCCACGATCAAGGTGCGCTCGAACTGGCCGGTGTCGCCGGAATTGATGCGGAAATAGGTGGAGAGCTCCATTGGGCACTCCACCCCCTTGGGGATGAACACGAACGAGCCATCGCTGAACACCGCTGAGTTCAGGGCCGCGAAGTAGTTGTCGTTGCTGGGCACCACCGTGCCGAGGTACTGCTCGATCAGTTCGGGGAATTCCTTGACCGCCTCGCTGATCGAGCAGAAGATCACACCATGCTCGGCCAGCTTCTCGCGGTAGGTGGTGGCGATCGAGACACTGTCGAACACCGCATCGACGGCCACATTCGAAAGCCGTTTCTGCTCGCTCAAGGGGATGCCAAGCTTGTCGAAGGTTTCGAGAAGCTTGGGATCCACCTCATCCAGGCTGGCCTTTTTCTCCTGCTGCCGTGGTGCCGCGTAATAGATGATGTCCTGGTAGTCGATCGGCGAGAAACCCAGTGCTGCCCAGTCGGGAGAAGCCATCTCCAGCCACTGCCGGTAGGCGCGCAGACGAAACTGCAGCAGGAAGTCTGGCTCCTGTTTTTTGGCCGAAATCAGGCGCACCACATCTTCACTGAGCCCCTTGGGGATCTTGTCGGTCTCGATATCGGTGACGAAGCCGTACTTATACGGCTGCGAAACCAGATCCCCAACGGTGGCGGTGCTGCTCATGGATGGATGCGGCGGACGGGAGTTCAGTAGTGATCAGCCGGCGGTATGACTGCGAATCTCTTCGATGCTGATCGTCTGGCTGTCGCCGCGGAAGGGGTTGTCCTCGGTGAGGAACAGCATGCAGTGGCACTCCTTGCGCTCGCGCATCGGCACGCAGGGGCAGTTCCAGAAAGCCTGGGAGACCTCCGCCTGCTTGTCCTCGTAGTGACGGCAAGGGCAGAGCGCACCGCCCAGATCATCCTTGTGGCGGGCCAGACCCTCCAGCACCACGGCCGTCACCCCCGGATCGCTGCAGAAATAGGTCCCCGTGCGCTGGGCATAGGTTTCCGCGAACTTGCGGATCACCTCAAGGCTCTCAGCGGAGGGGGCGGCAGCGGCGTCGGACATGAAGCAGGAGGTAGAGGGCACCCAGCCCAGGACGGATCACTCAGATACGAAACCATCTGGTTTCGTATCTGCCCGAGCCTAGGGCAGGGGTCCGAGCCTTGGGGTGAAGGTTCATTGTGACCCCACGACTGCCGCGGCGCGCCCCCCATCCACCTGTCGTGCGTGGCATGGTGTGACGGTCAGTGGCGAGCCATGACCGCCCCAGCCCCGGTATCCAACCAGGCCAGCACCCGCGAGGCGGCGCTCACGCTGTTGCTGCGCCATGGACATGCCACTGCCGCGACCCTGGCCCAGAAGCTGGCGGTCTCCGTTCAGGTGATGCGCCGCCATCTGCGCAGCCTGGAGGAGGAAGGCCTGGTCGTTTCCAGTCCCTCGCAGGATGGCCCTGGCCGTCCCTGCAATCACTGGAGCCTCACCGCCAGCGGCCATAACCAGTTCCCGAACGGCAGTGAGCAGTTCACCCTCAGCCTGCTGAGCTCGATGGCCAGCAGCCTGCCGCCCGATACCATCAAAGATCTGCTCAACCGCCAGGCGATCGACAAGGCCGGCGATTACCAGCTCCAGATCGGTGTTGGCAGCCTGCCGCAGCGCCTGGATCGCCTGGTGGAACTGAGGCGGCGTGAGGGCTACGTGGCCGAGTGCGTGGCGGACGACGACAGCTGGGTCTTCAGCGAATACCACTGTTCGGTGATGCGGATCGCCGAACAGTTCCCCTGCGTCTGTGATCAGGAGTTGCAGATGATCCGTCACACCTTTCCCGATTGCAGCGTCGAGCGGGTGCACTGGCGCCTGGCGGAGGGTCATTCCTGTGGCTTCCGCCTCACCCCCAGGCCTGATCCGAGCGATGTGGCGGCCGCCTCAGCCAATCCCTGAGCCGTGAGCCCAACGGATCCCGCGCCCCGCGGCCCGCTCCTGATCGAGGAGCTCGAGGCGATCGAAACCACCCTGCTGCCGGCGCTCGACCGCCATCACCTCCGCCTGCTGGCCCACGGCCTGCGGACGTTCCAGTCCATTGCCGGCGCGCAGCACGGCCCCCTGCCGAGACCCGAACAGGTGCAGCTCTGGGTCTGGAGTCAGCCGCTGCTTGCCGCCGATGCTGACTTCGCCGAAGCGTTCCTGGACCAGTTGGGGCAACTGGGGCAGCAATTGGAGGACCTGGCCCGCCAGAGAGCCTGCACGCCGCTGGCGCTGACCCTGGAGGATCTGATCCGCTGGAGCTGCGAGCAGGCCACGGCTCGCCTGTCGACAGATGCGCCGCAGACTGACCCGCCGCAGACAGATGCGCGACCGCCTGCGGGCTGAGCGCCTTGCCATCATCGCTGCAGCAACCCGAGGTCCCGTGAGCGGATCGATCAGCGACGCCATCAGCTTCTTCCGCCTCAGCTGCGGCCGCTGGCGGTCACAGCGCAGCAGCCACCACCTGCTCCATCGCCGCGCCGAAGCGGGCGGCTCCTACATCGAGGTGGTGGAACTCTCCGCCACTGACCCCCTGCTGGTGGCGGTGGCGACCCTGCACGGCCAGGATCCGAACGGGCTGGCGGGCGGCTGTCGGGTGCGCTGGAGCGGGTCGATGGCCTGGGACAAGGCCGGGGAAGCCCATGAAGGCGAGAGTGTCTTCGGGCTGATTCCGACCGACGAGAAGGGCAGGACCGGCCTGCTGCTGCGCGATCGTGGCTATGCCGAAACGGCCCCGGTGGCCGGGCATTTCCAGATGGACGATCGCGACGGACTGCTGCTCAGCACGGACTACGAAACCATGAGCAGCCTGGAGCGGTTCAGCTTCGCGGGGCCCGATGTGCGGCTGCGCACCAGCACCGTCGAGGGACTCTCCAACACCGCGTCCTTCTGCGTGGAGACCCGGGTGCTTGAGGCGACCGCCGGGCCCACCCCAGCTGAAGCGCCGGAGGACGGACGCCTGCTCTCTCCACTGGGCTGGTGAAGTCTGGGCTGGTGAAGTCTGGGCTGGTGAACCCGGTGTCGAACGTTACGGACTGTGAGCCCTGCCAGGGGGCGATGAGTCGTGACGGGGCCGCACTTCTACGATCCCCGAGACGGATGCCTGAGCACGAGTGGCCCTTCCTCTCCTGAAGTACGCACCCACGACGCAGAACTCCCGCGTGGATGCCCTCCGGGTGGGTTCAGACGAGGATCCCAAGGCCGTGTCCATGGACAAGGCCATGGATCGCGAAGACCAGAACTTCGTGATTGAGGCCGCCTATCGGCAGATCTTCTTCCACGCTTTCAAGGTGGACCGCGACCGCACCCTTGAGAGCCAGTTGCGCGATGGCCAGATCACGGTGCGTGATTTCATCCGCTCCCTGTGCCTGTCGGACACCTTCACCCGCAGCTTTTACAACCTCAACAGCAACTACCGCGTGGCTCGCCACCTGGTGGAAAAGCTGCTGGGTCGCCAGACCTACGGCAAATCCGAGGAAATCGCCTGGTCGGCCGTGCTGATGACCCGTGGGGTCCGGGGGATGGTGGATGACATCCTCGACAGCCAGGAATACCTGGACAACTTCGGCTACGACACGGTTCCTTACCACCGCAACCGCGTGGTTGGTTCGCGCAGCGTCGGCGAAACCCCCTTCAACATCACCTCACCCCGCTACGAGGCCTACCACCGCGGCATTCTGGGCTTCCCCCAGATCGTCTACACCGGTACCGCCAAGGCCTACCCCGAGCGTGCCCGCCAACGCCGTGGCGGTTTCCCCGAGGATTACCTCCCCTGGGTGCGGACGCTGCCTGCCATGCGCACCCGTGGCGCCGCCGCCGGCAACACCGGCATGGATTATCTCTCCAAGGTCCCCTATCGCAGCATCGGTCGCTGAGGTTTCACAGCTTCAGCGCCACTGGGTCATCCGGATCAGAAGGCGGTGCTTCGGCACCGCTTTTTTGTTGGTCCTGCCCCTGGTCAGTGGATCCTGACCCCTCAGGGCCAGTCCGGCAAATCGCGGAGAAAGTGCTTCAAACTGTTTCTCAAACGTACCCGGATGCTGTGAGCCAGTCTCTGACCACTTTGGCGCGACTGACCCTGAGACAGCTCCGTCAGGTGGCCAGCGATCTGGGGGTCAGCCTCTACAGCCGTAAATCCAAGGAGGAGCTGCTCAACGCGATCAGCTCGCGCCATGAAGAGGGCAGCCTGTCCTTGCAGGCGATTGAAGCCGAGATGAAACCGGCTCCACAGCCGGATGCAGAGACCCGCGTGGTCTTCCTGCCGCGTGATCCCCAATGGGCCTACGTGTTCTGGGAGATCTCGGAAGCCGACCTGGCTCACGCCCTTCAGGCCGGTGCCAGCCAGCTCTGTCTGCGGGTCGCGGATGTGACCGGCCTGGCTGGAGGCTCAGCCCATCCCCACACCCTGCAGGAAGTGGTGGTCGACAGCCATGCCACCGAGTGGTACCTACCGGTGCCGCTCAGTGATCGTGATTACCGGGTGGAGCTCGGGTACCGCAAAGGCAGCTCCGGCGGATGGATCTCTCTGGCCTTCTCCTCGGTGGCCCGGGTTCCCGCCTTGCATCCGAGTGAGCAGATCCTCGATCAGTTCGTTCCCTTCACCCTCGAAGCAGCTCCCACTTCGCTGCCGACACCCGTGGAGAGCAGCGATTCCGGCCTGCACGAGAGGCTTTATCAGACGGCTACAGCTCGTTGGCGCAAACTGGGCCGTGGCTCCGAAGCCTTCCATGAGCTCCAGGAGAGCGGCAGCGAACACCAGGGACAGCACGCCTCAGGCGCGGGCATCTGGGCCAGCGGACGCCAGTCCTCCGGCGCAGGCGGGGTAGCCCCCCGGCAGCGTTCGTTCTGGCTGGTCGCAGACGCTGAGCTGATCGTCTATGGCGCCACCGATCCAGCCGCCCGCCTCACCATCGGCGGCGAGGAAGTACCCCTCTCCGCCGATGGCACCTTCCGGGTGCAGGTGCCCTTCCGCGACGGCCAGCAGGTCTATCCGATCGAGGCCGTGGCCGCAGATGGGGAGCAGAAACGCAACATCACCCTCGACTTCCGCCGGTTGACCCCGGAAGACAACAGCAATCCGTCCAGCCAGGCCGCCCCCGAGTGGTTCTGACACCAGCCGTGTCCTCCCCGATGACCTCCTCTTCCCCCCGCCGCGGCCTGCGCATTTTCGTGGCCATCACGCCCGTGCTGGGTGCGGTCAGCTTCGCCTTGCTGATTCCCCTGCTGATCGTGCACGTGAGCCTTCAGGCAGCGGTTGGAGCCGCTGTGGCCATTGGCTGCCTCTGGTTCGCTCTGATGCTGCGCACCTCCGAAATGCCCGGGCACTGAGTCCCAAGCAGCACAGCAACCCTGCTGTTGACCGACCCGGGGAACGCTGAAGCCAGCGTCTTCCCTGTATGGCCCACCTGGTCCCACCGCCCTCCGTCCACCCTCAACCCAGGTGCGCCGGCCATCAGGTGAGGTCCCTTCTGTTGGTTGGGGGCCTGGGCCTGCTGCTGGCAAGCTGCAGCTCCACCGCCCGCCTGCAGGGCCAGCCTCCGCCCCGCCTGCCCCTGCCAGCTGGCATCGATGTGGGCTTCAACCACCGCGCCGCCGGCCACTACCGCAGCCCGATCGACGGCCGCTGGCGACAGGGCGACGACCTCGAAGCGATGCTGCTGAGCGCCATTGAGGAGGCCCGCAGCGAGATCGCTGTGGCCGTGCAGGAGCTGTCCCTGCCGAAGGTGGCCGCGGCCCTGGCCCGCAAACACCAGAGGGGCGTGAGGGTCAGGCTGGTGCTTGAAAACACCTACAGCACCCCCTGGAGCGAGCAGCATCCTGTCGATCTGGTCCCCCATCTGCGCCATCGACAGGCCCAGCTGAAGGCGCTGGGCTGGGGCGATGCCCTGCTGATCCTGCAGCGTGCCGGAGTCCCGATGCTGGACGACACCGCCGACGGCAGCGCCGGCAGCGGCCTGATGCACCACAAATTCCTGGTGGTCGATGGCCGGGTGGTGATGACCGGCTCGGCCAACTTCACCCCATCCGGCATCCACGGCGACCCGGACGATCGACGCACCCGCGGCAACGTCAACCATCTGCTGCGCTTCGAGAGCAGGGAGCTGGCGGCCGTGTTCCTGGCGGAATTCGAACGTCTGTGGGGGGACGGCCCCGGCGGCCAGGCCGACAGCCGATTCGGGATCGGCAAGGGGGGCGGTGCCCCACAGCGGGTGATCGTGCAGGGCACACCGGTGCAGGTGCTGTTTGCGCCCCATCGCCGCAGCGATCCCGACAACGGCCTGATCTGGCTGGGCCAGCTTCTCGCCCAGGCCCAGCGGCGCATCGATCTGGCCCTGTTCGTGTTTTCGGCCCAGAACCTCACGAACGTGCTGGCGCAGCAGCATCAGAACGGTGTGGCCATGCGGGTGCTGGCCGACCCCGGCTTCGCCAATCGCTCCTTCAGCGAGGTGCTCGATCTGCTGGGGGTGGCCCTGCCGGATCGGCGCTGCAAGATCGAGGCTGGCAATCGTCAGTGGACGGAACCGCTGGCAGGCGTAGGCATCCCCCAGCTGGCCGGGGGCGACAAACTGCACCACAAGATCGCCGTGATCGATGGGAAACGGGTGATCAGCGGCAGCTTCAACTGGAGTCCATCCGCCGCCCACCAGAACGACGAAACCCTGCTGGTGATCGACTCGCCTGTCCTGGCCCGCCACTTCACCCAGGAGATCGATCGCCTCTGGAGCGGCGCCGAGCTGGGAATCACGGCCGGGCTGGAGCGACGTATCGAGCGGCTGCGGCGCACGTGCGGTCAAGGGCACGCGACTACGATCCCAGAAGACCGCGAAGAGCCGGAGCCGTAGTGGAGCAGCCAGCGACCTCCAACAGAAGCGCCACTGATCCCAACCCGTCAGCCACCATTGATGCGATCAATCTGATGCTGCGGGATCTCCACACCCGGCATGATGAGATCCGCCATAGAGCCGCCTTCCGCGGGTGTACCAAGGAACTGCTGGCCCTGCAGCAGGAGTTGGTCGACTATCTGCTGGCGCGAAAGACCGGTCTTAGCGGCGGCACCACGCACAAACCCCACGACGGTCTCAATTACAACTCCTTCACCTGAACCGCCCCCGTCCCCAGCCATCGACGGGGTGAGACGCGAGCCGGCGCGGGTTCTGATCGTGGGGGGCGGGCCCACCGGTGCCGCCCTCGCCCTTCTGCTGAGCCAGCAGGGCATCCCGCTCACCCTGATCGAAACCAGCCGGAATCTGGATCGGGTCTTCCGCGGCGAAGCCCTGATGCCCAGCGGTCTGGCCGCCCTTGAACAGATCGGCGGTGCCGACCTGCTGGACGGACTGCCCCAGCGGCCCCTGGCCGGCTGGCGTTTCGTGCTGGACGGCCGGGAGTTGTTTCGGGCCGCGGAACCCCTGGCCCCTGGCCCTGCCTGCACCCTGGTGAGCCAACCGGCCCTGCTGGAGCGCCTGTTGGAGCGGGCGGCGGGCTATCCAGGCTGTCAGGTTCTGCGAGGCACCGCTGCCACTGGGCTGGTGGAGCAGAACGGCCGTATCTCGGGGATCCGGCTGGCGGACGGCCAGGAGCTGCGGGCCGATCTGGTCCTGGCCTGCGATGGGCGCAGCTCATTGCTGCGACGCCTGGCCGGCCTGGAGCTGCAGGAGCAGAGCAGCCCCCTCGATCTGCTCTGGTTCCGGCTGCCAGCGGCCTCCACGACCTCTGCCGCTCCGCCACTGCCCCAGGGAGACTGGTTCACCACCGTGGTAGGCCCCGCCGGGATCTTCAGCCTGTTCAACGGGGCCACCGGCGTGGCGCAACTGGCCTGGGTTCGTCCCCGTCGCGCCGTGGCGACAGGCCCGGTTCAGACGACGCCAACGCCAGCGGAGAGCCCCTGGCCGGAGTGCTGGGCCCGCCAGAGCCCGCCGGAGCTGAGGGCCTGGATGCGCAACGGCAGTGTGCACGCGACGGCACCGGTGCCCCTGGCCGTCCGCGTGGGCCTGGCTCCCCGCTGGCATCGGCCTGGCCTGCTGATGCTGGGCGATGCCGCCCATCCGATGAGTCCGGTGCGGGCTCAGGGGATCAACATGGCCTTGCGCGATGCTCTGGCTGCCGCGAACCATCTGATTCCGCTTCTGGCGGAGGGTGCCCAGCCAGCGGCTTCCCAGCTTGATGCCGCCCTGGCCGCGATCGCAGCCGAACGTCTGCCGGAGATCCGGACCCTGCAGACCCTGCAACGCCAGGAGGCCGAACGGGGGATGCTGCTGCAGGGCCAGCCCTGGCTGAGGGCGTTGCTGCTGGCGGGGGCTCCGTGGCTGGCTCCGGCTCTGCGCCATCACTGGATCGACCAGCAACGACCACTGCGGCAGGGAGTGACCACCCTGAACCTGCTGGAGAGCCCGCGCCTGCTGGAATCGTGAGGGCCCGTCATGATGCAACAGCCTGTCCGAGCGGAGTGATGGCTGACAGCCCTGCCCCCAACTCTGGCCCTTCCCGTGCCAGGCCAGTGGAGCCGCAGCTGGATCTGCCCTGGGAAGCAACCACCCGCACCAGAGCACCACAGCCTGGGCAGTCTGCGATCCAGCGATCAGGGATTGGGCTGAGGTTGCTGCAGCTGAGTCCCTTGCTGCTCTGCCTGCCGTTGCCTGCGGCCCTGGGGAAAGATCTGCCCCCTTACCCCAGCAACGCCGAGTTCCGTCAACTGCAGCTGGCCGCCCAGGACTGTGGCCGTGAGAACAACGATGCCACCTGCACCCCGGCGCGGGACCAGGCCGACCGCCTGATCGATCACCCGCGCCTTTCGGCCTCCTGCAAAGACGTGCTCTGGGAGATTCGGGAGGGCTCCGAGGTCACGGCGGTCAACAGCTACGTCAGACGAGAAGCGCTCAACAGGGCGGCAGGCGACCTGATGGTGATCTGCCGCGCCCAGGCCAAACCGACTCCGACCACCGACAAACCTTCGTCACCGTTTCAGCAGTGAACCGTTCGTGAACCGATTCAGCGCCGAAACGGTTCAAGGGGCAGAGGGCACTGGAGCCTCTGCCGCATCCAGCAGAGCGCGGGATGTGCTCTCCATGAAGGGCACCGACCAGGGCGTCACCACGATGGCCCGGTCAGCCAGCTCGCAGGCTCCGCCCTGACGACCAGCGGCCGAGCAGCTGGCGCTGAGTTTGAGCAGGGCGTTGGTGAGCTTGCCCCGCAGGCAGCTTTCAGCGCCGGCATGGCTGAGCACAGCCTCCGCAGCCTTGCGGGTCTGCTGGACCGCAGCGGGATAGGAATCGACCGGGCCGAGCCCCATGGGTGCCGCCTGGCCAGGACGGGCCAGGGGCACGAGAATGGCCGCCAGCACCAGGGCCAGACCGGCAGGGCGGGACGAGGGAAGCAGCACGGGCGAGCTGGGGCAAAAGGAGCGCAGGCAGAGTGCGACCCGGCCATGAAGAAACGCTAGCGACGGTTGCCGGAGCCAGCCCGTTCTGGGGCCAGGCGTAGCTTGGGTCTGTTGCGGCTTACGTGATGACCAGCGGTGTGCGTCAAGTGGTGCTTGAGCGGCCCTTCGACGACCAGAAGCCCGGCACCTCCGGCCTGCGCAAGAGCAGCCGCCAGTTCGAGACACCGCACTACCTCGAAAGTTTCCTCGAGGCGATCCTGCGGGTACTGCCGGGCGTCGATGGCGGCACCCTGGTGGTGGGTGGCGACGGCCGCTACGGCAACCGCCAGGCCATCCAGGTGATCGTCCGCATGGCAGCGGCCCACGGCGTGGCGCGGCTGATCACCACAACCGGCGGCATCCTCTCCACGCCGGCCGCCTCCCATCTGATCCGCCGCCATCAGGCCATCGGCGGCATCATCCTCTCGGCCAGCCACAACCCCGGCGGTCCGGAGGGGGATTTCGGGGTGAAGGTGAACGGCGCCAACGGCGGGCCGGCGCCGGAGTCGGTCACCGATGCGATCTATGCCTGCACCCTGGGGCTCGATGGCTACCGGATCCAGGACGCCGATCCGATCCCCCTCGACCAACCCGGTCGCCACAGGGTCGGCAGCCTCGAGGTGGAGGTGATCGACGGGGTCGAAGACTACGTGGCGCTGATGCAGGGCCTGTTCGACTTCGATCGCATCGGAGCCCTGCTGCGCGGCAATTTCCCGATGGCGTTCGATGCCATGCACGCCGTGACCGGCCCTTACGCCAGCCGTCTGTTCGAGGGGCTGCTGGGGGCCCCGGCCGGAACGGTGCGGAACGGCATCCCGCTTGAGGATTTCGGCGGCGGTCACCCCGATCCGAACCTCACCTATGCCCACGAGCTGGCCGCCCTGCTCCTGGACGGCGATGCCTACCGCTTCGGGGCCGCCTGCGACGGCGACGGCGACCGCAACATGATCCTGGGGGCCGGTTGCTTCGTGAACCCGAGCGACAGCCTGGCCGTGCTCACCGCCAACGCCACCCTGGCGCCGGGCTACGCCGACGGGCTCAGCGGCGTGGCCCGCTCCATGCCCACCAGTGCCGCGGCGGATGTGGTGGCCAGGGAGCTGGGTATCGCCTGCTTCGAAACGCCCACGGGATGGAAGTTCTTCGGCAACCTGCTGGATGCCGGCCGCATCACCCTCTGCGGGGAGGAGAGCTTCGGCACCGGCAGCAACCACATCCGCGAGAAGGATGGCCTCTGGGCGGTGCTGTTCTGGCTGCAGATCCTGGCCTGCCGCCAGTGTTCCGTGGCCGAAGTGATGACGGAGCACTGGGCCCGCTTCGGGCGCCATTACTACTCCCGCCACGACTATGAAGCGATCGCCTCCAGCGCCGCCGCAGAGCTCTACAGCCGGGTGAAGGCCATGCTCCCCAGCCTGAAGGGTGAGCGCTTCGCGGGTCGGGCGATCGCCACCTGCGACGACTTCTCCTACACCGATCCTGTCGATGGTTCCACCAGTGCGGGGCAGGGTCTGCGCATCCTGCTGGACGACGGCAGCCGCGTGGTGCTGCGCCTCTCCGGCACAGGCACCCAGGGCGCCACGCTGCGGGTGTACCTGGAGAGCTACGTGCATCCCGGTGGTGCCCTCACCCTGGATCCCCAGAAGGCGCTGGGCGATCTGATCCAGGCCACCGACCAGCTGGCCGAGATCCACCGGCACACCGGCATGGCACGGCCCACCGTGATCACCTGATCATGGTCATCTGATCGGTGCTCACCTGATCCGTGATCTCCCGCTCACTCTGACCAGGCTCGTCCCTGCTCCTAGCCTCAGGAGTAACGGTCCAATTGCTCGGCATGACCTCACCCACTGTTCCCCCGTCTGCCGCGGCAGTTCGCCCGTCTGCCGCCACAAGCCGCCTGTCTCCCTCAGGCGAACACTCCGGATGGCCACGCGTCCGAGTGATGGGGCTGGCCGTGCTGCTGATGGGGATCGGCCAGGCCGCACCTGCCGGGGCTGTTGATGGGAATCAGGTGAAGGCACTCTGCATGGCGGGCTTCAACGCCGCCATGGCCGCCGCCGGCAAGACACCACCCGCTGGCATGGGGGAGTTCACCTGCACCTGCTTCCTGGAGCAGGTTGAAGCCGGCAGCAACATCGACCAGGCCCGCACCACCTGCAGGGACAAGGCCGCGACAAGGTATCCGGTGAAATGAACGGCGCCAGCCCATGAGGCCCTCCTGGCCTCCGCCAGGGATGCAGCCGCTCCACCAGGGGAGGCCGGAGTGGTGGAAGGCCGATCTGGTGGCAGGCATCACCGTGGCGGCCTATCTGATTCCCCAGTGCATGGCCTACGCCGAGCTGGCGGGACTGCCCCCGATCAGCGGGCTTTGGGCCATCCTGCCGCCGCTGCTGCTCTATGCACTCCTGGGCTCCTCGCCCCAGCTGTCGGTGGGGCCGGAATCCACCACGGCCGTGATGACCGCCGCCGCCATCGGTCCGCTCGCTGCTGGCGATCCAGGCCACTACGCCGGGCTGGCCTCTCTGCTGGCCCTGGTGGTGGGTGGGCTCTGCTGCCTCGGAGCCTGGGGCCGGCTCGGATTCCTGGCCGATCTGCTCTCCAAGCCGATCCTGGTGGGCTACATGGCCGGGGTGGCGGTGATCATGATCACCAGTCAGCTGGGCAGGATCTGCGGGCTCACCCTGGCGGCCGATTCGATCGGTGGGCAGATCCAGGAGCTTGTGCAACGGCACGTGGAGGTGCACGGGCCCACCCTGGCGCTGGCGGCGGCGGTGCTGACCTTCCTGGTGGTGCTGCAACGGCGCTGGCCCAGCCTGCCCGCTCCCCTGTTGGCGGTGCTTCTGGCCACGGCGGTGGTGGCGGCTCTCCAGTTGGACCGTCAGGGCGTGGCGGTGATCGGCCCGATTCCGGCGGGGCTGCCCCAGTTGAGCCTGCCCCTGGGGGAGACGCTCCCCACACTCAGGTCCCTGCTGCCCACCGCGGCAGGCATCGCCCTGGTGGGCTACTCCGACAACGTGCTCACTGCCCGGGCCTTCGCAGCTCGCAACGGCTACCGGATCGATGCCAACCGGGAACTGTTGGCCCTGGGGGCTGTGAACCTGGGCAACGGGCTGCTGCAGGGCTTCCCGGTGAGCAGCAGCGGCAGCCGCACCGCCATCGGCGACACCGCCGGCAGCCGCAGCCAGGTGTTTTCCCTGGTGGCCTTCCTGGTGGTGATCCTGGTGCTGCTGGCCCTGCGGCCGGTGCTGGCGCTGTTCCCCAAGGCGGCCCTGGGGTCCATCGTGATCTACGCGGCGCTGCGGCTGATTGATCTGGGCGAATTTCGGCGGCTGCGCAGCTTTCGCAGCAGCGAATGGCAGCTGGCTCTGGCCACCCTGGCGGGGGTGCTGCTCACCGACCTGCTCACAGGTGTGGCCGTGGCGGTGGCGCTGTCGGTGATCGATCTGTTCAGCCGGCTGGTGCGGCCCAACGATGCGGTGCTGGGGGAGGTGCCCCAGCTGGCGGGTCTGCACGACATCCACGACTGGGCGGGAGCACGGACACTGCCCGGACTGGTGATCTACCGCTACGACGCGCCCCTCTGCTTCGCCAATGCCGACCATTTCCGCCGCAGAGCCCTGGCCGCGATCGAGGCCGAAACCACACCGGTGGCCTGGTTCGTGGTCAATGCCGAAGCGATCGTGGAGATCGACATCTCAGCGGCAGACATGCTGATCGAGCTGATCCAGGAACTCCGCCATCGGCAGATCGTGCTGGGCCTGGCGCGGGTGAAACAGGATCTTTACGGCCAGTTGGTGCGGGCGGGCTTGCTGGACGCGATCGGTGCCGATCACATCTTCCCCACCCTGAGCAGCGCCCGGCAGGAGTTTCTGCGCTCCAGACCGCCCGCCTGCGCCTCGGCCGGAGTCAGAGATGACGTCCAGACATCCGGCGCTGAACCAGCCGGTAGCAGCCGTCATGAGTGACCAACGAGCGAGCCACCAGCTGGCCGGAGAGTGAGCCCCGTGCCACCAGCACCTGGCTTCAGCCGCCAGGGCCATCGCCCACTCACCCCCCGAGATCTGAGTCCGGATCGTCCTTGGCCACCAGAGCCAGCTGTCGCATCGTTTCACCCCAGCTGCCGCAGGCGCCGGCCACGCTGACCACCACCGCCAACTTCACCAACGGGATCGGGGTGAGCAGGCTGCCAGGGGTGCGCATGGCGCGGTGGGCCAGCAGCGCCAGAACAGTGGCCGCCGAGGCCATCAGAGTGCCGGCCAGGGCGATGCGGCGGCGATCAACGCGCCGCTGACGGCCGCGGCGGTAGCCAGGAGGAGGGGGGAGAGGCATGGCACAGAGGCAGCGAACCTGGGAAAGAGCCGCTCAGGGCGACGGTTGAGGCGGAACCGGGGGCTGCACGGCGGGTACGGGATCGTCGGCCAGAGGATCGGAGGTGTCGGCGCTGGCGGGAAACCAGTCGCGCTCGAGGTTCTTCATCAGGACATAGAACGAGGGCACCACGAACAGGCTGAGCACAGTGGCCACCAGCAGGCCACCAAAGATCACCGATCCCAGGGAGCGTTGACTCAGAGCACCGGCACCATCGGCGATCACCAGGGGGAAAAAGCCCGCCAGAGCCGCCATGGCCGTCATCAGGATCGGGCGAAGGCGGGATCGAGCCGCGCCGCTGGCCGCCGCCGGGATCGATTCGCCCCGCTCGAGGCGCTGGTTGGCCAGATCAACGATCAGGATGCCGTTCTTGGCAGCGAGGCCGATCAGGGTGACCAGCCCAACCTGGGCATAGACGTTGTTCACCTGCCCGCGCATCACCAGGAAGGCCAGGGCCCCCAGCATCGCCAGTGGCACGGTCATCAGGATGATCAGCGGATCGATGTAGCTGCCGTACTGGGCGGAGAGCACCAGATAGACCACCACAATGCCAAGGGCGAAGACCAGGATCGCCAGAGAACCGGCCTGCACCTCGGAGCGGGACAAGGCTGACCAATCCATACCGATGTTGCTGAAATCAAGCTGGCTGAATGCCTGCGACAGGCTGTCGATCGCCTGACCACTGCTCTTGCCGATCGCCTCGGCCCCTTGGATCAGCACGGTTCGATACAGGTTGAAGTGACTGACAATCGGCGGAGCGCTGTCCAGCCGGGCCTGAATCACATTGGAGAGAGGGATCTGCTGACCCTTGCCGTTGGTCACATAGAGATTGGCCAGATCCTCCACCACACTCCTGCTCTCTCCTTCGGCCTGCACATACACCTGCCGGTATTGGCCATCTTCATAGGTGGGATTGACGAAGCGGCCTCCCGCCAGGGCCCCCAGAGTGGCCATGGCATCGCCATAGTTGATATCGAGCGAGGCCATCCGATCGCGATCCACATCCAACCGCCAGACCGGTGCATCACTGACGAACTGAGTATAGATATTGAAGAAATCCCCCGTGGCCCGCGCCTTGACGATCAGCTGATCAGACAGCTTGGAGAGATCGGTGGGCGTATAGCCACCATTACTGAGGTCGTTGAACTGAAACGAGAATCCCCCCTGGGCGCTGAACCCAGGCACCGCGGCGGGAGACTGGGAGAGAACCACGGCGCCGGGAATCTCACGGAACTTCTGGTTGAAGCGACGGATGATCGCCTGCGCCGACTGCTGCGGAGAGGTGCGTTCCTCAATCGGCTTGAGACCGAAGAAGAAGATGGCCTGGTTAAAGGCTCCACCATTGAATCCGGTTCCACCAATCAACTCACCAGAGACAACTTCCGGTTCTTCGGCGATGATTTTTCTGGCCTTATCAGCAACTTCCATGGTGGCTTCGATCGAAGCCTGCGGCGGAAGCTGGATGATGCCGAGCCCGTAGCCCTGGTCTTCCGTCGGCACAAAACCGGTGGGAACGGCCGTGAAGGCAATGCCCGTGAGCACCACGCCACCGAGCAGAACAGCAACCACCAGACGCCGCAGGCGGATCACCTGGTCAAGCAACCGGGCATAGCCGGCAGCCAGGCGCTCAAAGAAGGCGTTGAAAGCCTTGAAGATCGGCTGCAGGAAGGTGCCGATCAAGGCACCCAGCAATCCGAAGAGCAGCATTGTGACCCAGCCATTCACCATGTAGCCGTAAAGGCCACCGATGGCGGCTCCAATCAGGGTCCACTTCAATCCTGTGGGATTGGTCTTGCCGCCTCCCAGCAGCAACGCCGACTGCAATGGCTTGCCAGTGATCGCATTGAAGGTGGACACCAGGATCGAAAACACGATCGTGAGGGCAAACTGGCGGTAGATCACGCCAGTCGCCCCAGGAAAGAAGGTGACCGGAATGAACACAGCCAGCAGCACCAGGGCGGTGGCCAGGATGGCTCCGGTGAGTTCCTTCATCGCATTCGATGCCGCCTTGAACGGCGGGTCGCCCGCCTCGATACGGGCCGAGACTGCTTCCACCACCACGATGGCGTCGTCCACCACCAGGCCGGTGGCGAGAATGATCCCCAGCAGGGTGAGTTCGTTGATCGAGAATCCGAACGCCTTGACGAAGACAAGGGCGCCGAGCAGGGCGATCGGCAGGGCCAGGGCAGGCACGGCCGTGGCCTTCCAGTCCTGAAGGAAAAGGAAGATGATCAACAGCACCAGCACAACGGCGTCGCGCAGGGCATCCAGCGCCGCTTCGATGGAGCCATTGATGAAGTCAGTCTGATCAAAGACCTTTTCAAGCCGCACACCTGGAGGCAGGGTACTTTCAAACTGCTTCAGAACAGTATCCACCGATTTGGCGGTTGAGATCGCATTGCTACCGGGCAGCTGAATCACGCCAAACCCAACACAGGGATAACCGGTCTTGGCGTTGATCGCTGACTGATAGAAGTTCTGAAACGCATATTCGGCACGGCCCACATCAGACAGGCGAATCAGGCCGCCATCCGATCCCTCAGCTGTCTGGCTCCCGCCCGGGCCTTTGGCCAGGATGAGATTCTCAAACTCCTGGACCGTTTCCAGGTTGCCGTTGACCAGCAACGGGTAGGTGAGGCGATTGGCCGGAACCGAAGGGGGGCCGCCGATGCTGCCGGCGATCACCACCTGGTTCTGTGAGCTGAGGGCATCAATCACATCATTGATGCTGAGATTGAAGCGAGCCAGCTTGAGGGGATCGACCCAGAGGCGAAAGGCAGGATCGCTGGCTCCAAAGACATTGACCTGGCCCACCCCGTCGGCACGGCTGAGGGGGTAGAGGAGGTTGAGCTGAAACAGACCGTTGAGATAGTTGCGGTCGAACTGGCCTTTGGTGGAGGTGAGGTTATAGACCAGCAGGTAACTTGACGCCGTCTGCTGCACCGTGATGCCCTGGGCATTGACCTGCTCAGGCAGCTGGGCCGTGGCCGTCTGCACCCGGTTGAGCACATTGACCTGATCAATATCGGCGTTTGTGTTCGGCTTGAAATAGACATTGATCTGGCTCACCCCCTGGCCGGTGCTGTTGGAGGTGATGTAATCCATCCCCGGCGCCCCGTTGATCTGCTCCTCCAGAGGTCCGGTCACGGCACTTTCCACCGTGAGGGCATCGGCACCCGGCAGGTTGGCTGTCACCGCAATGGTGGGTGGCGCGATGTTGGGCAGGTTCTCAATCGGCAGCAGCGGCAGGCTGATGATGCCAGCCATCAGAATCAGGATGCTGCACACGGTGCTGAGCACCGGGCGGCGGATGAAGGTGTCCGAAAGGCTCATGGACGAGCGGACCCCGCAGAGGTCGTACGCACAACGGAGCCGGAGCGCAACTGCGCCAGGTTGCCGAGGATGAAGCGATCACTGCTCTGCAACCCATCCAGAAGAGCAAAGCGTCCCTGCTGCAGCGCCCCAACCTGGACCGGCACCTGAACGGCGACCAGGCCTCCCGATGGGGGCTGGCTCGCCAGGGGGCGGCCAAGGCGACGGCTGGCCTCGGCCGCCGGCAGAGCCAGGAACACGAACGTCTTGCCTGCCTGCAGCAGAACCGCGCTTTCGGGAATCGAGAGCAGGGGCTCCTGGGCGAATACCAGCGTGGCACTCACCCGCTGCCCGTTGCGCAGCAGGCCATCGCGGTTGTCGAACGTGGCCTTGGTCAGCAGGGTCTGGCTGGTCTTGTCCACCGAGGGGGCCACGAAGGTGAGAGAGCCCCGGGCCAGCTGCCCCTGTTGATCCGGTAGTTGCAGGATCACAGGCAGTCCTCGGCGCACCCGCCAGGCCTGGGAGGCCGGCACATCAAGACGCACCCAGAGAACGGAGTTATCGATCACCGTGGTCACCA
This sequence comes from Synechococcus sp. CCY9202, assembly GCF_034931685.1. Lineage (NCBI taxonomy): Bacteria > Bacillati > Cyanobacteriota > Cyanophyceae > Synechococcales > Synechococcaceae > Synechococcus > Synechococcus sp. CCY9202. Next base: position 31,735 of record NZ_JAYGID010000019.1, on the reverse strand, counting down.
CGGTGCCGGCCCGCACAAAGTCGCCCAGCTTGACGTTGATGTTGCCGACCTGGCCTGCGATCGGAGCGACGACATCCTTGTAGGCCAGGGTGGCCTGCTGACCGATCAGCTTGTCCCGGCTGGTGAGGGCCTGGGTGACGAAAGCGTCACGCTGCAGGGTGGAAACAGCCCCCTGCTCGTTCAGGAAGATGAAGCGCTGGGCGTTCACCAGATCCTTGCGGGCCTCCGAGGCCGCCGCATTCACCTCGGCTCGCTGCTGCACCTGATCCAGCCGGAACAGGGGCTGGCCCTGGCTGACGCTCTGCCCCTCCCGCATCGGCATGGCAATAATCCGACCATCAATCTCAGCCGCCAGCTGCAGATCCCGGATCGCCTCAAGGGTGCTCTGGTAGGTGGCCTGGTCGTTGAAGGTGCGTGGCGTGGGCTGCTCGATCATCACCAGGGGCGCCTGCGGTGGCGGTGGCTTCGGTGGGCTGCACGCCTGCAGGGGCAACGCCAGGACCACCAGCCCGGCTCCGAACCTGAGGGCAACGAGCGACTTCACAGAATCCGGGAGGCTGGGCGGATGATAGGTGGGATCAAGTCCAATCACCATCTGCGCCGCAGACCCTGGCGATTCTGATGGTAAATCGGATCGGGATTGGCGGCCTGCAACTGCCGCATCGCTTCGATCGCCAGCCCGCTCAGGGCTCCGGCTGCCGCCAGCAGGCGCCGCAGCCAGACCAGATCGCCTGGGTCGATCGAGGTGGGGGAATGCTGCACGATCGATTCCATGAACAACCCCACGGCCCAGCCGATCACCATGCCGATCAGCAGGGCCACCACCACCCGCTTGCCCTGAAAGGAAGGGCGCTTGGCCGGCGCTGCGGCAGGCCTGCGATCGTTGTCAGGAGGAGAAGAGGACGCCATGGCCTGGGGATCAAGCGCCATCGGAACCGGGAAGGGTGGGCGCGGGTTGCGATGGGGTGGAGCCACCAGCCAGCAGCGTCTTCACCACCACATAAAATACGGGAACCACGAGCAGCGACAGCACCGTGGCCACCAGCAATCCACCGAACACCACCGTGCCGAGAGACGCCTGACTACGGGCCCCGGCGCCACTGGCGAGCACCAGGGGCAGGAAGCCGAACAGCGATGAAATGGCGGTCATGATGATCGGCCGCAGACGCGACTGGGCCGCGTCGCGGGCGGCATCGAGGGCCGTGGCCCCCTCGGCCATGCGCTGATTGGCGAGATCGACGATCAGGATGCCGTTCTTGGCCGCCAGGCCGATCAACATCACCAGGCCGACCTGGGCATAGATGTTGAGCACTTCGCCGCGCAGGGCGAGGAAGGTGAGGGCACCCAGCATGGCGGTGGGCACCGTCATCAGGATGATCAGGGGATCGGTATAGCTCTCGTATTGGGCAGCAAGAACCATGTAGACCACCAGGATTCCCAGGGCAAAGATCACAACCGCCAGGGATCCGGCCTTCACCTCCTCACGGGAGATGCCGGTCCAGTCGAAATTCAGGCCCTGCAACGACTGCGCCTCGAACAACTGACGCATGCCATTGATCGCCTGGCCTGAACTCTTGCCGGCAGCCGGGCTGCCCTCAATTTTGATCGAACGGTAGAGATTGAAGTGGGGAATCACACTGGGGCCCTGGGTGGACCGCACCGTGAAAAACTCCGACAGGGGAATCTGGTCGCCTGAAGCATTGCGCACATAGAGAGCCTTGAGCTTCTCCGGCGTGGCACGGTTGTCTTCGTCGGCCTGCACGAAGACGCGCCGCACCTTGCCCTCCTGGAAGGTGTCGTTGACGTAGCTGCCACCGAAGTTGACACTGAACGATCGCATCGCATCGCCGAAGTCGATTCCCAGGGATGCCAGGCGATCCCGGTCCACATCAATGGCCAGCTGGGGAGCTTCCGGGGAGAACAGGGTGAAGACCCGCTGAAAGAGATCGCTGCCATTGGCCTCGCGGATCAAGGTGCCCGCCGCCTGGAAGAAGCTCTGGAGGTTAAGGGCGCCGCCGCTGCGGTCCAGAAGCTGGAATTCAAAGCCTCCAGAGGTGCCATACCCCGGAATCGCCGGTGGTTCGACCACAAACACCCGTGCCTCCTGAATCTGGGAGGCCATCTTCTGGTTGAGCCGTCCCACAATCGCACCCATCTCCTGCTCGCGGGTCTGGCGGTCATCCCAGTTCCGCGTGCCGAAGAAAAACAGACCCTTGTTCGGGGCATTGCCATCCAGACTGGCGCCACTGAACACAGAGGCGGCCGTGATGTCCTTCTCGGTTCGCAGGATCTCGGCCACCTTCCGGTTGATCCGATCCGTGACCTGCAGGGAGCCCCCATCGGGGGCCTGCACAAAGCCGATGGCATAGCCCTGGTCCTCGATCGGAACAAACCCTCCCGGGATGGCGCTGAAGGCCACACCGGTGAGGGTGATGCCCCCTGCCAGCACAGCCATCACCAGAATGCGCCGATTCAGCGCCCAGCCCAGCAGGCCCCTGTAGCGGTCTTCGAAGCCGGCATAAAGACCGTTGAAACGGCGAAAGATCACCGGGGTGAACCAACCGGTGGCCAGGCCCGCCGCCGCGAAGATCAACACCGTCAACGGGGTCTCCACCCCGCCGAAGATCAGGCCCACCGCCGCGGCCCCCACCGTGAAGGGCAACCGCAGGGGCAGACCTGTGAGAAGTTTGGCCACATAGCCAACGAACAGTCCCACCACCACAGCCGAGAGCACGGGCAAGACACCACTGCCTCCAGCCAGCAGGCCATAGATGAATCCGATCGAGCCGCCGGCGATCGCATAGGTGCGCCGTCCCGGAGGCTCAGAATCCTGAGCGAGCAGGAGCGCCGAGAGCATCGGCGAAAAGGTGAGGGCATTGAAGGTGGAGATCGCCACTGAAAAGATGATCGTGGCGGCAAATTGCTTATAGATCGTGCCGGTGGCTCCCGGGAAGAACAGCACCGGCAGAAACACCGCAAACAACACCAGAGAGGTGGCGATCACCGCGCTGAACAACTCATCCATCGTGGCCATGGCCGCCCTGGCCGCTGTCAGGCCCGAAGCCTTTTTGGTGGAGGTGTCTTCAATCACGGTGATGGCGTCATCCACCACCAGACCCGTGGCGAGCACCAAACCGAAGAGAGTGAGCTGATTCAGCGAGAAGCCGAAGGCATTCACCAGGGCAAACGTACCGATCAAGGCCACAGGGATGGCGATACCCGGCACCAAGGTGGCTTTCCAGTCCTGCAGGAACAGAAACAGGATCAGCACCACCAGAACCACGGCATCGCGGAGGGAATCCACAACCCCCTGAATCGAGGCATTGATGAACTCAGTGTTGTCGTAGATCTGCTCCATCTTCAGACCCACAGGCATCACGGCCTGAAACTCGTCCAGAACAGCCTTCACACCCTCGGATGTCTTGAGGGCGTTGCTGCCACTCAGCTGGTAGACAGCCAGGCCCACGGAAGGAACGCCGCGGATATCGGTGGCCTGCAGGGCATAGTTCTCGCCGCCCAGACTGGCGCGACCCACGTCGCGCAGCCGCACGATTCCACCCTCAGGGGTGGTCTTGACGATCAGGGCCGAAAAATCTTCAACGCTGAGTAAGCGGCCCTGCAGCTGCACAGTGAACGTGAACTCCTGTCCCTTGGGCGCCGGTTCGCCGCCCACACTTCCGGAGGGCACCAGGCGGTTCTGGCTGCTGAGGGCCGCGACCACGTCATTAGAGGTGAGGCTAAACGCGGTGAGCTTGTCGGGATCGAGCCAGAGGCGGAAGGCGAGTTTACGTTCGCCGAAATAGGTGAGATCTCCGACCCCAGGCACCCGCTTGATTGAATCGGTGAGATTCTGATCCAGCAGCCCGCTGATTGTCTCAACACTGTAGGTGATTTTGGCAGGATCCTCACTGACGAAGTTATAGACCAACAAAATGGAGTTGGAAGCCTTGTTTACCACCACTCCCGCCTGGCGCACCTCCTCGGGCAAGGAGGGATTGGCGAGAGAAACCCGGTTTTGAACGTTGACCTGATTGATATCGCCATCGGTGCCACTGGCAAACGACACCGTGATCTGGCTGCGACCATCGGCAGAGCTGTTGGAACTGATAAAGTCCATGTTCTCCACACCATTGATCTGCTGCTCCAGCACCGTGGTGACGCCCTGCTCCACCGTGATCGCATCGGCCCCCGTATAACTCGCGTTCACGTTCACCGTGGGTGGTGCAATGTCAGGCAGGTTTTCGACCGGCAGCAACGGGATCGAGATCAATCCCGCAATCACGATCAGCAGGCTGCAGACCGTGGTGAGCACGGGGCGAACGATAAAACCGTTGGAAGGCGACACGGTGAACTCGAATCCGAAGACGACACTGATGCGTGGAGGCGAACGCGACCGCCTTAGTTGACCTTGATCGGCATGCCGTGGCGCAGGTTGAGCAGGTTGCTGGTGATCACCTGACGGCCGGAATCCAGGCCTTGAAGCACGGGATATCGATTGTTCTGCAGACCACCGAGCTGCACAGGCGTCTGCAGGGCGAAGCGGGCACTGGGCGGCAGAGCCTCCAACTGCTCGATCGGCGCCTTGCCCGGCTGCAGTTTCAGTTCAGCCAGGGTGCCGACCCTGAAGACGAAGCTCTGACCAGACGACTGGGTGACAGCCGCGAAGGGCACGGAGGGCAGCTGACGCCGATCCAGCTCGACGGTGGCCCGCAGCCGCTGACCGTTGCGCAGGCCGCCGCCCGGATTGGCGAACGCCGCCTTGACCAGCAGGGCCTGGGAACCCGCCAGCACGTTGGGGTCGACCGAGTCGATCCGGCCCTCCACCAGCACCCGATCCGAGCCGGCCTGCTTGAGGGTCACCGGCAGACCGGGGCGGATCCGATCGGAAAAGATCGCCGGGACATCGATGCGGGCGAAGAGACGATCATTGCGAATCAGGCGGGTGAAGGGATCGCCGGCACTGATCACATCGCCCACCTTCACCTGAACGTCTGCCACCGTGCCGTCGATCGGCGAGCGCAGATCTCGGAACGCCAGATCGGCCCGCTTGGCCAGCACGGCTTCGCGAGACTCGATGTACTGAGCGCGGAACTGATCGCGCTGGATTGCACTGGCAGCACCCTGACGCACAAGATATTCAAAACGCTGGTAATTGAGTTTGTCCTTTTCCTCCCTCGCCAGCAGGGTGGCCAAGTCAGCCTGGAGCTGAACCTGATCGAGCACCAACAACAGCTGGCCGGCCTTGACCTTGTCGCCCTGGCCAATGCCGAGCTGCTGGATCCTGCCGCCGGCCTGGGCGGCCAGCTGTACCTCATCAATGGCCTCAAGGGTGCTGACCGTCTCCACCCGCTCGCTGAAGGGAGCGATCTGAACCGGAGCGGTGCTCACCACCAGGGGCTTGGCCGCTGGAGGCGCGGGCTTGCCACAGGCCGCCAGGAGCAGTGTGCTCAGGGCAACGGCCATGGAGGCGGTCTTCGAGGCCGTGGCGTTGAACCGGCCTGACGCCCTCAAAGTCCGACAAGGGGATCCCGTCGCGCGTCCCAAGCCCAACAAGGTCCATCCCTGATCTGTGGCGCCATTCTGAAGGCTGTGGAAGCTCTCCGCCAGAGGGGGTGGCTGGCGCCAGGATCGTCCACAGCAGCAGGACCAGCCGGTGTGAGTGACCTCTTCAGCCATCAGGGGGAGCAGCGACGCGCGGCGCTTGCTCCCCTCGCCGATCGGCTGCGGCCGCGGCGCCTCGAGGAGTTCGTGGGCCAGCAGTCGATTCTGGGGCCCGGCCGGCTGCTGCACCGGGCCATCAGCGCCGACCGGGTGGGCAACCTGATCCTGCATGGCCCGCCGGGTACGGGCAAAACCACCCTGGCCCGGATCATCGCGGCCACCACCCGCGCCCACTTCACCAGCCTCAACGCCGTGCTGGCGGGGGTGAAGGACCTGCGGCTGGCGGTGGAGGAGGCCCGCGCCCGGCTGGAGCGGCACGGCCTGCGCACCCTCCTGTTCATCGATGAAGTGCACCGCTTCAACAGTGCCCAGCAGGACGCACTGCTGCCCTGGGTGGAGAACGGCACCGTCACCCTGATCGGTGCCACCACCGAGAACCCCTACTTCGAGGTCAACAAGGCACTGGTGAGCCGCTCGCGGCTGTTCCGGCTGCAACCGCTGGAGAGCGGCGATCTGGAGGCGCTGCTGCAGCGGGCCCTCACGGACGTGGAGCGGGGCTATGGCGGCCGGGCGATCCGGCTGCTGCCCAAGGCCGCAGCGCACCTGGTCGACGTGGCCGGAGGGGATGCCCGCAGCCTGCTCAATGCCCTGGAGCTGGCGGTGGAGACGACGGAACCGGATCGGCACGGCACCGTCACCATCGATCTGGCGATCGCGGAGGAGTCGATCCAGCAACGGGCCGTGCTTTACGACAAGCAGGGTGATGCCCACTTCGACACGATCAGCGCCTTCATCAAATCCCTGCGCGGATCCGATCCCGATGCCGCCCTGTTCTGGCTGGCTCGGATGGTGGAAGCCGGGGAGAACCCCCGCTTTCTGTTCCGCCGCATGCTGATCGCCGCAGGAGAAGACGTGGGCCTGGCCGATCCGATGGCCATCGTGGTGGTGGAGGCCTGCGCCGCGGCCTTCGAACGGATCGGCCTGCCCGAGGGTCTCTACCCGCTGGCCCAGGCGGCCCTGTATCTGGCCGGCACCGAGAAAAGCAACAGCACCCTGGGCGTGTTCGATGCGATCAAGGTGGTGCGCACCGCCAACAGGCAACAGGTACCGGCCCATCTGCGCGATGCCAACCGCGATGGGCAGGCCTTCGGTGATGGGGTCGGCTACCGCTACCCGCATGCCTACGCCGAGCACTGGGTGGCCCAGCAGTACCTGCCAGTCGCCCTGCAGGGCGAGGTGTTCTGGCAGCCAGGGGCGGTGGGCTGGGAGGGGCAGCGGCGCCAGCGGCTGCAGGAGCGGCGGGCGGCCCAGCTGGGAGCGGCGGCGGAACTCACCGAGGAGGCCGGGGAGCTGCTCACCAGCAGCCCGGAGGATCCCCGCCTCGAGCGATGGCTGCAGCGCCAGGCCAGTGCCGAAGGCGCCAGGCTCGATCAACTGCGGCAACGATTCTGGAAAGACGCTTGCCTGAAGCGCACCGACCGGGTGCTTGTCCTGGAGGCGCGATCGCTGCTCTGGGCGCTGGATCCCCTGCAGCGGGTCCCGGAAGGTGGTGTGGTGATCGGCCCAGCCACAGACGACGATAGAGAAAGGATTCAAAGCCACCTGGCCCTGCTTGACAGCCTGCAGCGGCCGCGTCTGCTCGGGGCCGGCCCTGCAGGGCTCGGGGCCGCCAGTGGCCTTCTGCACAAGGAGGAGCGTTTCGAATGGATCGTGGCGCGCCAACCACTGCGGCACATCGGGGCCTCCGGCTGGAGCACCTGGCTGCAGCAGCTGGACCAGCTGGCGGCCCCAGCGGCCGAGATCCGCCTGTTGTTCAGCGCACCGATGATCGGGCCGGCCAGCGCCCTGCGCTGCCTGCGCACTTCCATGGCGAAACCCAAGCCATCTGCAGCCCGAGGTGGTGTCGGGTCTGAAGTTCTGGCACGCCTGGAGACACGGGAGCAGGAGTGGTTACGGCAGGAGCTGGCCGCTGAGGGCTGGGCCTTGGCAGGTCTGGGTCAGCGGGGTTGGGAATGCAACAGCGAAGCCTGGGAGGAGTCACTGCCGCTGCCGCTCACGCCATCCCTGCTGGAGCGCTGGTTTGCTCCCGGCAGCGCCTATTGCCGCTGGCTGCAAGAGCAGGGCGAGGGCGAGGCCCTGGCCCTCCTGCTGCAGGATCTGAAAGGCCTGCCGAATGCCGTTCTGCCCCAGCGCCTCGAACATCGGCTGCTGCTAGCCCGCCGCACTGGAGCGTGAACAGCCACGCCACAGGAGGGGCGGATGGGCACAAAAAAGCCCCGGCTGAAGCCGAGGCGGAAAGGACCAAACACGGCCCAGGATCACCAGAGGCCGCGGATGGGCTCAACGGGCATCGGGGCGGGGGCGGCTTGACGGGGAGCAGCCACAGCATCGGCCATCTGGTTGGCCTGGATGCAGGCGGGCAGGAAGACGTACCAGGACAGCAGGGAGGTGCATTGCGCTTCACCCTGGCAACGACCCTCTGCACAGATGTTCTGCTTTCCGTCGTAGGTGTTGCAGGTATCAGCCAGGCGGAAGTCAGTAGGCAGGGCCGCCATGATCCCGGCCGAGGAGATCGAACCATCCACGGAATCGGCAATGATCGCCGAACGCAGCGCCTGGACGGCGTAGGTGTTCATCGTCCAGTAGGGGAAGTAGCTGCGGGTGGCGTTCTTGAGGAACTTGACTCCGTTATCGGAATAGAGGAAACGGGAGACGCCGACCAGGTCGACGCTGTACGTCTTGGACAGACCGGTGCGAACCTCTTCGGAGGTCCAGCCGGAGCGGGCCAGACCGCTGGCAAGACCGCGATCGGTCACATCACCGGAATCAATAAAGGTCGAGAAGGCATCAAGGTTGGTGGACCAGACGGCACCGCCGCTGTTCCAACGAACGGGAAGATCGTTGTCAACTGCGGCAGAGGCCGGCAGAGCAACGGTGGTGAGGGCCGTTCCCACGGCGAGACCGGCAAGCAGGCGCTTCAGCACGGGACATAAAAGGGGACTTCGTTCCAAAACTAGCCTTCAACCGCAAAGACGCCCACGCTGCAAGCCCCTGCTCCTCAACCCGTCACCGAACGATGGACACCAGCAATGCGGTCGTTACACCATCAGCGTCGCAGCCCAGTCGCAACCGAATATCTCCGGACTTGCTGACAGGTCAGATACCAGAAGGAATTCCAACGAGACCAGAGCAACGACAATCTCTTCAGTCCCAGCTCCACACGGTGCAAGGCCGCCCGGGAAGCAAGCCGGGGCCGACGCTGCATTGTCACCAAATGATCACATCGATAGACTGGGTCGCAAATTGCGGCGCATGAGTGCCCGGAGACGCGTGATCCTCATGTTGTCGATTCGCCTTCAACGCCGCCTGGCCAGCGAGTCATATCAGCACAGGCACGAAAAAAATGCACGTGCTTTGCATCACGGCATCCGCCCCAGCAGGTGGGCCCGCGTCACACCCTCCCCTACCGCCGCCCACAGCCACTCCCCCCGCTGACCGCTGCAGCTGGGGGGAGTGGCCCCATCAACCAACTGGCGAAGCTCGCAGCGGGCGTGGTCAAAGCACCAATTATGCAATTCTGCAGCCAGGCTGGAGCGGCGCCACTTGATCGCCGCCTCCTTGTGCACCCAGCTGGTCAGCACGGCCTGCTGCAGGCTTACGGGATCTTGGCTCCAGGGGCCGTCCAGAAGCTGTCGACGCTCCGCTGCAGGGAAGTGACGCTGGATCAACGGGACTGCCGCCAGACGACGGGTCAGGGATTCAATGTCGACACCGATCGGCCGGGGGGACCAGGCCGTCAGCAGGGCGGCACCGCTGTTACTGATGCCGGTCCAGCCGTGCCCGGCCTCCAGACGCGGTGCCTCCCCAGGGGGGCTGTGCAGGGGCACCGCGGCTGGATCACAGCGCAGGGGCTCCGCCAGTTGGGCGCGCAACAGGGCACGACTGGCCGCATAGCAGCTCCGGCGGGGTTCCGCCAGACTCGCGCACCAGCTCCGTTCCTGGTGGCTCAGCCGCTCCAGCACATCCGACGGCGTCACCATGGAGACCAGCCACAGCTGGGGGTCCGCTTCTAGGCTCACCCCCTCCGAACTCCGCCCTGCCATGGCCCTCCAGATCGGTGATCCCGCACCAGATTTCACGCTGCCCGACCAGGAGGGCAAGTCCGTGAGCCTGGCGGACTTCCGCGGACAACGCGTGGTGATCTACTTCTATCCCAAGGACGACACGCCGGGCTGCACCAAGGAGGCCTGCAATTTCCGCGACCAGTGGAGCAGCTTCAGCGCCAATGGCATCACGGTGCTGGGCATCAGCAAAGACGGCGCCGCCAGCCATGCCAAGTTCATCGACAAGTACACCCTTCCCTTCACCCTGCTCAGCGATGCGGAGCCCTGCCCGGTGGCCGAGGCCTACGGCAGCTACGGCCTCAAGAAGTTCATGGGCAAGGAGTACATGGGCATGATGCGCCACACCTTCGTGGTGGACCCAGAGGGGAAGATCGAGCTGGTCTACCTCAAGGTCAAGGCGGAGGAAATGGCCGATCAGATCCTTGGAGATCTCGGTCTGGCCTGAGGGTCCTCCAGCTGCACCAGAGCCTCCAGGCAGAGATTCGGGGCATGGATGAGCTGGAGCGGTGCTGCCGCTGGCATGGCCGGCTCGATCAGGGGCAACAGCTGGGCCCCGTCTCCACCGGTGAGCCAGAGGCGGCATCCAGGACAGACAGCCACAGCTTCCGCAGCGGCCGCCACCACCGCCGCCGCCAGACCCCGCACCACGCCTTCGGCCATGGCGGCGGCGGTCTCCTGGGGCCAGGCTGCAGCAGCGCCAACTGGGGAGCTGTCGCTAGGGATCGGAGGCCATGCCTCCATCCGTGGCAACCGCGCTGTTCCTGCCGCCAGCGCCCGCAGCTGCAGGGCGACACCGGCCTGAAGGCGGCCGCCTCGAAAGCGGCCGGTGCCATCCACCAACGTGAGGCTCAGGGCCGTGCCTGCATCCGCCACCAGCACGGGCCTGTGATCCTGCCGCCAGGCCCCCCACCCCGCCAGCGCCCGATCCACACCCAGCCAGGCAGGCATCTCCCGCAGCGGAACCTGGCTCAGATCCAGCCGCGGGGCACCGGCCAGTCCGGCCATTGCAGTGGCCGGAACGGGCCCGACCGCCGCCCAGGCCCTCAGGCCGCCCGCCGGAAACCCAGCCTCAGGCGTAGTGTGGCAGAAGCGCAGGGCGGCACCTGGTTCGGGCGGTCGCTGGGCCCAGTGCCAGCGGCTGTTGCCGATCAACAACCAGCTTGCCAGCGGCTCAGATGCCCTCACCCATCAATCCGGGCAGATGGATGCCACATTCCTGCTTGAGCCCCCCAAAACGCGTGGCCCGGCCAATGGTGCTGCCATCGTCGGGGGCACTGGAATGCCAGTCGCCCACGGTCGTGTAGCCCTGTTCGAACAGCGGATGCTGGGGGAGACCGTGCTCCTCCATGTAGTAGTAAACGTCGCGATTGCTCCAGACCAGCAGGGGCCGCAACGACCAGCGCTGGCGGATCGGATCGAGCACCTGCATGCTGCGGCGGTGATCGGTCTGGCCACCCCGCACACCGCTGGCCCAGCAGCGCACCTGCAGCTCAGCGAAGGCACGGTCCAGCGGTTCCACCTTGCGGATGCGGTGATAGAGCTCCAGATCTTCGACACGGCCGGTTTCCCAGAGCCGGCCATGCAAGGCCTCCATCCGGGCCGGCGACAGCCCCGACTGCGCCACGTGCAGGTTGAGGCCCAGACGGGCCGTGAGCTGATCGGCGTAGCGATAGGTCTCGGGCGGCAGGTAGCCGGTGTCCACCCAGATCACTGGGATGGAGGCACCGCCATCCAGACGGCTCAGCATGTGCAGCAGCACCGCCGACTGGATCCCGAAGCTGGTGGTCAGCGCAAAACCGTCCTGAAACCGATCGAAGGCCCATTGGAGACGCTCCTGGGCCTTGAGCGGATCCAGGTCGGCACGGGCCGCGGCCAGATCGATCGACCGCCCCGCCATGTCAACGGGGAGGGTTGCGGCGGGGGCAGTCACCATGACTCCATCATCGCCCCCGATGGAACGGCTGGTTAGGGTGCCGATCGGGCACGTCTGGATCAGGACACAGGTTTTCCAATCCTGCACCCATCTCCCTCCCCGCCCGCATCAACAGCTCCCAACCTCGCCAGCGGCCCACCGTCCGAGCCCTCCCCATACCCGACCCAGCGTGTCCGACGTGAGCTCCGATCCCATCGCACCTGACACGTCGTCGGCCACAGGATCCATCGATCGCAGCATCGTGATCGTGGGTGGCGGCTTCGGTGGCCTCTACACCGCCCTGGCCCTGGCCCAGCACCGCGATCACCCGCCGATCCTGCTGATCGAACCCAACGAGCGCTTCGTCTTCCAGCCCCTGCTGTACGAGTTGCTCAGTGAGGAGATGCGCAGCTGGGAGATCGCCCCCCGCTACGACAGCCTGCTGGCCAGCCGCGGCATCGCCTGGCTGCAGGACCGGGTGGACCAGGTCGACACCGAACAGCACACGCTCAAAACCCGCAGCGGTCATGAACTCCGCTATGGCCGCCTGGTGATCGCCAGCGGCGGCCAACCCGCCACCTTCAACGTGCCAGGCGCCCTCGAGCACGCCCTCTTCTTCCGCACGCTTCATGACGTGGAACGGCTCCAGGGGCTGGTGCGGCAATTGCGGCAGCAGGCGCTGCCGTTGCAACGCCTGGCGATCGTGGGGGCTGGCCCCAGCGGTGTGGAGCTGGCCTGCAAGCTGGCTGATCTGCTCGGCGGCAGCACGCTGATCGAGCTGATCGAACAGGGGGAGGATCTCCTGCCCCAGGCCCGCTCCTTCAACCGCGAACAGGCGCGGCTGGCCCTGCAACGCCGCGATGTGCGCCTGCGCTGCCGCAACCGGGTGCGGGCCATTCATCCCGGCGGCCTGGATCTCCTCCTACCGGAGCCGGGCAACGAGGCCGGTCGGCAGGAACGTCTGCCGGCGGAAGCGGTGATCTGGACTGCCGGCTTCCAGGCCCGCCCACCGGCCCTCAACCCGCCCGTGCCAGGCGACCGCCTGGGCCGCCTGCCCGGCCAGCCTGACCTGCGGCTGCAGGGGCATCACGACGTCTTTGTGATCGGCGATGGCGCCCATGTGGCCGACGAGGACGGCGAGCCGTTCCCCGCCAATGCCCAGGTGGCTTTTCAGCAGGCCCCCTGCCTTGCCGCCAACCTGCTGCACTCCCTGGCCGGCGAACCGCTGGACTCCTTCCACTGGAACGACCTGGGCGAGATGATCAGCCTCGGGCTCGGCGAAGCCAGCCTCACCGGTGGTGGTTTCACCTTGGCGGGCGCCGCGGCCTTCCAGTTGCGGCGCCTGGCCTACCTGACCCGACTGCCCGGCCTGCCCCTGCAACTCAAGGTGGCGGCCGGCTGGCTCACCGATGGACGCTGAGCGCGATGCAGGCTGACCTGAAGACGGCCGCAGCCTGGCCCCGGCCGCGGGCCCTGCTGCTCGATGCGATGGGCACCCTGATCACCCTGCGCCAGTCGGTGGGGCACACCTACGCCGCCGTGGCCGCTGAGCACGGGCTCACGGTGGAGGCGACCGCCATCGACCGGGTTTTCGGCGCGATCTACCGGCAGGCTCCACCCCTGGCCTTTCCGGGGCTGGAGGGCGCCGAGCTGCTGGCCGCTGAACGGCAGTGGTGGGGGGAGCGCATCTCAACGGCCCTGCACCAGGCGGGCGGCGTGGTGGCACCACCAGAACTGCCATGCGCCCTGTTCGAGCGTTTCGCCGATCCAGCCCTCTGGATGGTCTACGCCGAGGTGCCGGACTGTCTGGCCCGCTGGCAGACCCTGGGGATCCGCCTGGCCGTGGTCAGCAATTTCGACCAGCGTCTCCAGGGCCTGCTGGAGGGGCTGGGCCTGACCAGCTGGCTGGAAGTGGTTGTGGTGTCCAGCAGTGCCGGGGCCGCCAAACCCTCGCCGCTGCCATTCCGGCAGGCGCTCCATCAGCTGCAGCTGGAGCCCGGGCAGGCCTGGCACGTGGGGGACAGCCCGGAGGATGAGCTGGGAGCCGCCGCTGCCGGAGTGCGCTGCCTGCGCCTGGATCGGTCTTGAAACAGGGTGTTCTGGTCGGACGCACCGAAGGGTTGCGCCCCGCCCAGCGGCGGCAGCTGGAGCGCCTCTGTCATCGCCGCCATCGCCCGGACGAAACGGCCGACACGCTGGGGCTGCAGCGCCTGGCGGGGCTGAGCCACGAGCTGGAAACCCCGCTGACCCTGCTGGTGGACGGCCGCGGCCTTGGCCGGCTGCTGTGGGTGGGCCCCCTGGAAACCTCAGGCCGGCTGCTGGAGCGGCTGCCGGGATCGAGCCGACGCCTGGGGGAAGACTGGCGTCTGCTCACCTGCTGCGGCCGCAGCCGCAAGCTCGAACCCGGTACCCAGGAAGGCATCGTGGGGCTGGATCTGGCGCCGCGGCTGTGGCTGCGCTTCCCGGATCAACCCGCTGCCGGAGGGCACTGGCCAGCCGGCCTGTTCGTGCCCAGCGGAGCCGGGCAGCCCTGGCAGGGCCTGGAGGAGGGGGATCTGGGCGATCTGTGCGGCCGTGATCCCGCCAGCCTGCCCTGCGCCTCCACCGCCCCTGCTGCCATGGCGCCGGGCGATCGGCCTTCAGCCAGGGGAGCGCCAGCCGCTGGGCAGGAGCGGGTTCTGCTGCTGGTCCTCACCCCGAATGACCAGCAGCAGGCCAGCCGGGAGATCGCCGAGCTGGAGGGGCTGGTCCGCAGCGCCGGAGCCGAACCGGTGGGACTGGTGACCCAGCGCCGCCGGCAGGAGTCCCCCCAGAGCCTCTGGGGCGAGGGCAAGCTCAGCGAAGCGGCCCTGGAAGCGCGGCGGCTCGGCGCCACCCTGGTGGTGACCGATCGGGAACTCAGCCCGGTGCAGGGCCGCAACCTGGAACGGTTGCTGGATCTGCCGGTGAGCGACCGGAGCGAGCTGATCCTCGACATCTTTGCCCTGCGGGCGGCCAGCGCCGCCGGTCGTTTGCAGGTCGAGCTGGCCCAGCTGCGCTACCGCCTGCCACGGCTCACCGGCCGGGGCCAGAGCCTCTCGCGCCAGGGGGGCGGCATCGGCACCCGAGGGCCGGGCGAAACCCAGCTCGAGAAAGACCGGCGCGCCATCGCCCGCCGCATCGACCACCTCCAGGCCAAGCTGAAACAGCTGAGCGCCCACCGGGCCCGCCTGCGGCAGCAGCGCCACGGCCTCCGCCGGCTGGCCCTTGTGGGCTACACCAACGCCGGCAAAAGCTCCCTGCTCAATGCCCTCACCCGCCGCCAGGGCGATCAGGCAGTCGTGGCAGAGAACAAGCTGTTCGCCACGCTCGATCCCACCACCCGCCGCATCGACCTGATTCCCGCCAGCGGCCCACCTCTGGCGCTGCTGGTCACCGACACGGTGGGCTTCATCCGCGATCTGCCGCCGCCCCTGATCGAAGCCTTCCGCTCCACCCTCGAGGAGACCCTCGATGCCGATGGCCTGCTGCTGGTGGTGGACCTCAGCGATCCAGGCTGGCCGGAACAGATCGCCACGGTGAACGCCATTCTCGATTCGCTCGGCAGCTGCGTTCCACGGCGACTTGTGGCCAACCAGATCGATCGCTGCCCGGCAGGGGAGCTGGAGAGGGCTCTGGCCCTGGAGCCGCAGGCCCTGTTCGTCTCAGCCACGGCAGGGCTGGGCCTCCAGGGGCTGCGGACGGCATTGCAGGATTGGCCGGATTCCTCGATCGAACGCCTGTCATGAGTGCCCTGCTTCAGACGGCACTGCACCCCCAGGCGCTGATCACCCTGGTCGTGTTTGCCCTGGCGATCGTTCTGTTCATCACAGGCTGGCTGGCACCGGAGGTGACCGGACTGCTGGCTGCCGGCCTCTTGATCGCCACGGGAGTCCTGAAGCCCGCAGAGGCGGTGGCCGGGTTCGGAAGCACCGCTCTGATCACTCTGATCGGTCTGTTCGCCCTCTCGGCTGCCCTGTTTCGCTCCGGCGCCCTGGATCGCCTGCGGGGTCTGATCGGCTCGGATGCGGTGCGCAGTCCCAAGCGGATGATCACCCTGATGGTGGCGGTGGTGGGACCGGTGTCGGCCTTCATCCCCAACACCCCGATCGTGGCCACCCTGCTGCCGGTGATCGAAGGCTGGTGCCATCGCCACCGGATCGCCCCCTCCAAGGTGCTGCTGCCCCTCTCCTTCGCCACGGTGCTGGGGGGAACCCTCAGCCTGCTGGGCAGCTCCGTGAACCTGCTGGCCAGCGATGTGAGTGAGAAGCTCGGTTACGGAGCCTTCGATCTGTTCACATTCACAGGCATCGGCCTGGGGGTCTGGCTGGTGGGCGGGACCATGATGGTGCTGCTGGCCGATCGCTTCCTCCCGAACCGAGGTATTGATGACGACGATCTGGTGGGCAGCTTTGCCAGGAGCGGATACCTCACCGAGGTTCTGATTCCAGAGGGCTCCGAGCTTGTGAACCAATCGCTGCACCTGAGCCGCCTGCAGCGCCGCTTTGACGTGGACGTGCTCGAACTGCACCGCGGCAACGAGCGCTTCCTGCCCCCCCTGGCGGATCGCAGCCTTGCGGCGGGTGATCGCCTGCTGCTGCGTTGCAGCCGCGACGATCTGCTGCGGCTGCAACAGGACCACACGATCAGCCTGGCCCCGGCCAGTCAGGATGAGGAAGAAGGTGCTCGGATTGATCCGGGCAGCCAGCGCACTGTCGAAGTGTTGCTGCCCTCGGGATCGACCCTGACAGGAGACTGCCTACGGGATCTTCGGTTTCGCCAGCGCTACAACGCCACCGTCCTGGCCCTGCGCCGTGGCAATGCGGTGCTGCGCGAACAGCTCGGCCAGGCGGTGCTGAGGGAAGGCGACGTGCTGCTGCTGCAGGCGCCCCGGGATGCCATCCGCGGCCTGCAGGCCACCAACGACCTGGTGGTCCTGGAGCAGCTGGAAAAGGATCTCCCCACCGTGAGCCGCAAGCGCTACGCCATTGTGATCGCGGCGCTGGTGATCCTTCTGCCCAGCTTTGAGCTGATGCCGCTGGTGGCTTCGGTGCTGCTCGGCACAGTGGCGATGGTGGCGACGGGCTGCCTCCGGCCCGGCGATCTGCAGCGCTCGATCCGTCTGGACGTGATCCTGCTGCTGGGCTCCCTGGCCAGTTTCAGCGTGGCTCTCGAGAAAACGGGGCTGGCTGAAGCGATCGCCACGGCCCTGCTGAGTGGCTTACACACCTGGTCGGTGTTCTGGGCTCTTGTGGTGGTGTTCCTGTTCACCACCCTGCTGACTGAAGTGATGAGCAATGCGGCCACCGTGGCCCTGCTGATCCCGATCGGAGCCCAGCTGGCCAACGGGCTCGGCCAGCCACCGATGGCCTTTATTTTCACCGTGTTGTTCGGGGCCAGCCAGAGCTTCCTCAGCCCTGTGGGCTACCAGACCAATCTGATGGTGTTCGGACCGGGCCGCTATCGGTTCCTCGACGTGGCTCGCTACGGCGTTCCCCTGACACTGACCATGACCTTCCTGGTTCCCTGGCTGGTGTGCCGTCAGTTCAGTCTGTAGCGGTCCCGAAGAAGCCGCTGCTGTGCCACGATCGGCAACTGGCCTTCCCTTGCCACACTTCTCTGATCATGGCTCTGCAGCTCGGCGACACCGTTCCCGATTTCACCCAGGATTCCCAGCTGGGTACGATCAATCTCTACGACTTTGCCGGCAACAGCTGGGTCGTCCTGTTCTCCCACCCCGCCGACTACACCCCGGTCTGCACCACGGAGCTGGGCGAAGTAGCCCGCCTTCGCCCGGAATGGGAGAAGCGCAATGTCAAGACGATTGCCCTGAGTGTCGACTCAGCCGAGAGCCACAAGGGCTGGATCGGTGATATCAATGAGACCCAGAACACCACCGTCGACTATCCGATTCTGGCGGATGCCGACAAGTCGGTGAGCGACCTGTACGGGATGATCCACCCGAACTCCCTCAACAATCTCACGGTGCGGTCGGTGTTCATCATCGATCCCAGCAAGAAGTTGCGCCTGCAAATCACCTATCCCGCCAGCACGGGTCGCAATTTTGACGAAATCCTGCGCGTGATTGATTCACTTCAACTCACCGATTCCCACCAGGTGGCCACACCGGTGAACTGGAATGATGGCGACGACTGCGTGGTGGTGCCCTCCATTCCCACCGAAGAAGCCCGCACCAAGTTCCCCAAGGGTGTCACGGAAGTGAAGCCCTATCTGCGCATGACCCCGCAGCCCAACAAGTGATCGGATCCTGATCCGAGAGCCAACCCCTCCTGCCATGGCGCCACGCCCAAAGCGTCCCCCAGGGCATCGCTACCGCTGGCATCAGCGTCTCAGCGTTCCCCAGTTCACGGCGATCACCGGACTTCTGGTGATCGCTTTCGGAACGTTCATCCTGGCCTCACCGCTCTGCTCCACCAAAACGGTGGGGCTCTGGGAAGCCCTGTTCACCGTGACCTCCGCGATCACGGTGACCGGCCTTTCGGTCATTGATGTCGGAACCGAGTTGACCCCTATCGGGCAGGTGGCTTTAGCGGGTCTGATCATCACCGGTGGGCTCGGGCTGATGGCGATCACCACCTTTCTGCAGGGGTTCGTACAGGGGCACTCCGGCCTGAGGCACCGGCTTGACAAGGGCCGGGCCCTTGATGAATTCGGGGTCGGCGGCATCGGGCCGACCTTCCGGTCAATCCTGATCACAGCCGGCTGCGTGATGGGGATCGGCACCCTGATCCTGTTCAGCTTCGGCTTCAATGACATCCCCAATCTGGGGGAACGGCTCTGGGCCTCGATGTTCCACTGCATCAGCGCTTACAACAACGCTGGTTTCGGATTATGGAGCGACAGCCTGGTGCGCTACCGCAGCAATCCGGTGGTGAATCTGGTGATCGCCAGCATGATCGTGATGGGCGGTCTTGGATGGAGAGTCACCAATGATCTCTGGGTCAATCGCTTCCGCCTGCGGCGCCTGAATCGCCTGAGCATGCACACCCGTCTCGTGATTCGCAGCACGATCGGTCTGATTCTGGTCGGGACTATCGGCCTTCTCCTGACTGAGCATCTCGATACCGAGGGGCTTCTGATGCAGAAGCTCGATACCCTGGACAAACTTCAGGTGAGTCTGTTCCAGTCAATCACCACACGCACCGCTGGCTTCAACACGATTCCCCTCACCACCAGCACGCTCTCCGATGCAGGCCTGTTGCTGATGATGGGGCTGATGTTCATTGGCGCCAGTCCCGGTGGCACCGGTGGCGGCATCAAAACCACCACCTTTGCGGCCCTGATGGCAGCCACCCGCTCCACCCTGCGAGCTGAAGACGGCGTGGTGGTGCGCAATCGCGAGATTCCAGCCAAGGTCGTACTGCGGGCCGTCGGGGTCACCCTGGCCTCGCTGCTGTTCGTTCTCGGGATGGCCCTGCTGCTGGCCCTCGACAACATCGGCGGTGGCGGCAGCGCCGAGACCGAGGCCTTCACCTTCCTTGAAAAACTGTTCACCTGCGTCTCCGCCTTCAGCACCGTGGGGCTGGATGTGGATGTCACAGTCCACCTGGATCGCTGGGGCCAGGCGGTCTTGATGGTGGGCATGTACGTCGGCCGACTGGGAATCCTGCTGCTGCTCTCTGCGTTCTATGGCAGTCGCCCTCAGACTCGGGTCAAGTATCCCAAGGAAGAGCTCTACATCTGAACCGTCGAACCAGCACCGACCAGCCAGGCCCCATCCAAACTTCTCCAGCGACCAGTGCAGGCAGACAGGCGACACAGACGGCCTAAACAGAAGCCCAGACCACGCAGCCAAGTCAGAAGCCCCAGGCAGACAGCCAATCCAGACGGCCAATCCAGACAGCCCATGCGGACAGCGAAACCTGACGGAGCTTCCGCACGCACCACCCCCACCGACCACACCAACCACACCGACCAGAGGATGCAGCGGGAATGAACCAGTGGTGGCAATGGCAGGGAAGCGAGGATCGCTTCGAAGACAGCTTCGCCGTGATCGGGGTGGGACGCTTCGGTGGTGCCGTCTGTAAGTCGCTCGCCAGCGCTGGTGCCGACGTGCTGGCGATTGACAGCAGTCAGCGAGCCATTGACGAGTTGCGTCAGGCCGATCCGGGCATTGAGGGTCGGGTGGTGGACTGCACTGATGAAGAGGCCCTGCGGGCCTCGGGAGTGCTGGATCTCGGCACGGTGGTGGTGGCGATCAGCGAGCCCCTCGAGGCCAGCATCACCGCCACCCTGATCGCCAAGGACAGCAGCGACAGCCGCGTCAAACACGTGATCGCGCGGGCCACCAGCGATCTGCACGAGAAGATGCTGCGCCGGGTCGGCGCCGACCGGGTGGTGTTTCCCTCGAAGATGCAGGGAGAACGCCTGGGGCTGGAGCTGGTGCGTCCGAACCTGCTGGAACGCCTGCGGCTGGACGACCGCAACAGCATCGAGGAGATCAAAGTGCCCCGCGCCTTTGTCGGGCACTCCCTGCGGGACATCAACCTGCGCAAGAACTACAACGTCAGCGTGCTGGCGGCCGGCCCCCAGAACCAGCTGACCGTCAACCCACCGGCCTCCCATGTGCTCAATGAAGGCGAACTGCTGGTGGTGATGGGCACCAGCACGGCGCTGGAAGCGCTTCCCTCCACCTGATCGCCATGCGCGTGGTCGGCCTGATGAGCGGCACCAGCGCCGATGGCGTGGACGCGGTGCTGGCCGCCTTCTCAGGCCCGCCCCAACGTCCCCGCTGGCAGTTGCTTGGGCGGGCCTCCGTTCCCTATCCCGACGACCTCCGCCAGCGGCTGCTGGCGTTGGGCCAGGGAGCCTCGTGCACCTCGGCGGAGCTCCTTGACCTGAGCGAGGCCGTGACCGAGGTGCAGGCCGAGGCGGCCCGCCATGCCGATCCCGGTGCCACAGCCGCTCTGGTGGGCTGCCACGGTCAGACGCTCTGGCACCGCCCCCCTACGGGCGATCGCCGTGGCGCCAGCCTGCAGCTGCTGCAGGGCCCGTTGCTGGCTTCCCTGCTGCAGCGACCGGTGGTTCACGACTTCCGGGCTGCCGATCTGGCCCTGGGGGGGCAGGGGGCGCCGCTGGTTCCCCCCTGTGATGCGGCACTGCTGGGCAGCACCGGTGGCTGGCGCGCCCTGCTCAACCTGGGAGGCATCGCCAACCTCACCCTGCTGCCGCCCCGCCACGGTCCCGATCGCCACGCGTCGGTACGCGGCTGGGATTGCGGCCCGGCCAACACCCTGCTGGACCTGGCCGTGGAGCAATTCAGCCAGGGACAGCTGAGCTTCGATGACGGGGGCGCCTGGGCAGCACGCGGCAGGGTGCAGACAACGGTGCTGGAGCGCTGGCTGCAGGAGCCCTATCTGCTCCAGCACCCACCCAAGTCGACCGGCCGGGAATTGTTCGGCCAGGCCGACCTGCAACGCCGCCTGGCGGACCTGGCCCAGACCAGCGCGGCTACCCGCGACAGCACCGACTTCGCCGCCGACAGTCTCGCCACCCTGACGGCCTTCAGCGCCGCGACCGTGGCCCAGGATCTCCAGCGCGGTCCACGGCCAATCGAACTGCTTGTCGCCGGAGGAGGCGGCCGCAACCAGACCCTGATGCGGGAGCTGCGGCGCCGCTGCCGGGGCATGAGCGTGCGACCCCTGCAGGAGCTGGGCATCGGCGATCTGGAGAGGGAAGCCCTGGCCTTCGCGTTGCTGGCCTGGTGGCACCAGCAGGGCCACCCCGGCTCCCTGCCAGCGGTGACCGGCGCCCGTCAGGAGGCCGTGCTGGGGACTTGCGCCAGGCCTGCAGGGCTGTCACCTGATCGCTGCGGCTGATCCCGCGTCAAGCGCGAGGGCGGAACAGCCGTAAGCGGCGGGTTCTCTGAAGCCGTTGGCCTCGATTCTGCTCCTGACGCAAGAGGGCCGCACGAAAGCGATCGGCCTGGACCTCGCTCGGCAGCAGACCGGAGTCGCCGGCCAGAAGCTGCTGCCGCTCCATCCGCTCCACACCCTGCTGGATCAGCACCCGCGCCATGTTGCTGACGGTGCGGGAATCCCGCTCCGCCAGAGCCGTGAGCCGGTCGCATAGATCCTCCGGCAAGACCACCTGAATCCGCGGCGACTTTGAGCGGCCACTGGAGGATGTCTGTCGGGTAGGCACGGCGCAGTGGAGGGTGGATGGCTCACGGGCGGAGACGCCCGGACAAAGGCCGCACTGGACAGCACCAATGACCACCAGTGTACAAACACACCCTTGGGTAGTATCCAAGCCTATGCTGTAGCTAGACCCGGCCCTCGGCCATGGCGCCTCGCTCCAACGGCCCCACCACCACCTCCGCCCAAAGCAGTGGTGATGTGCTGGTATCAGCCGTGATCAGCCCCTACCTGCTCACCCACCTGCACCACGTGCTGCAACGGGCGGAATTCGGAGCCCGTCAGGACGGGCAGAGCAGCCTGGCCGCCAACTACGCCCAGCTCCGCCAGGTGCTCTGCCAGGAAGCCCGCAGCCTCAAGGGCGAAACCGCTGACAACGAGGCCAAGTCCTGAGTGCCCTTCCCTACGGAACGCGAACAACCGCGTCCCAGGGCACACTGTGGGGCACCTCCACTGCATAGGGTCAAGCCATCCGTGGCCGAGCGATGAGCAACGCACCCCAGCTCTACGCGCGCATCAGCGCCGATGCGGCACTCACCCAGGACCTGTTCCGCCAGGCCCTGCAGGACCCCAGCGGCGCCCTGCAGAGGATCGTGGCGCTCGGTGAGGCCGAAGGTCTGCCGGTGAGCCCTGAGGAGGTGAAGGCCCACATCGCCAGCCTGGAGGACGGCGACACCAAGCAGTGGCTGGTCAAGGCGCGGGGCGGACTGTGATTCCGGCCAGGGGAACGGAGCCCCTCGGCACCCCGGGATCGCGGGATCGGGACTGGCTCGAACCTGGCGGACTGACAGGGATCTCTCCGGGGCGGCGCTGGGCCCCACCACCCTGGGCCCAGCTGAAGAAGAGCCAGTAACTCACGATCGCCAGACCTGCCGCCACCACCAGAGCGGCCACCTGCTCGAGGCGCTTGATCATCCCAACGAGCAGCCGAGGTTCTGAAAACCACTTTGCCGGACGCTGATCCGGTGGGCGGATCTCAGGGGTTCCGGTCGGGAGGATGGCCAGGGATGATGCAGGCAACGCACCGGAACCGGCAGGATTCCGTGGCTCCTGCTTACCCATACCCACGCCGCCGTGCTTCGTCTCGAACGGATCAGCAAGATCTATCCCACCGGTGAAGTGCTGCGGGATGTCACCTGGGAGGTGAAGGCCGGTGAACGCATCGGCCTGGTGGGCGTGAACGGTGCCGGCAAATCCACCCAGATGCGGATCATTGCCGGCCTGGAGGAGGCCAGCGGCGGCCAGGTGGTGAAACAGGGGGAGCCGCGCATCGCCTACCTCCAGCAGGAATTCGATGTCGATCCCGAGCGCACCGTGCGCGAAGAGCTGTTTCAGGCCTTCGGCGAAGCGGCCCAGGTGCTGATCCGCCAGCATCAGGTTGAGCACGCCATGGCCAGCGAGCAGGCCGCCTGCGATCCCGATCACCTCGATGAGCTGATCCACGAGCTCGGCCGGCTGCACAGCCGCTTCGAGGCCCTGCACGGCTACGAACTCGACGCCCGCATCGACAAATTGCTGCCCACGATCGGCTTCACCCCCGAAGGCGCCGAGCTGCTGGTGGGCGACTACTCCGGCGGCTGGCAGATGCGCATCGCCCTGGGCAAGATCCTGTTGCAGGAACCGGATCTGCTGCTGCTGGATGAGCCGACCAACCACCTGGATGTGGAGACGATCCAGTGGCTGGAGAGCTACCTGATCGAGCAGAGCGCCGCCCTGGTGGTGATCAGCCATGACCGCACCTTTCTCGATCGGGTCTGCACCCAGATCGTGGAGACCGAACGTGGCGTCTCACGGACCTACCTGGGCAACTACAGCCAGCATCTGGAGCAGAAGGCGCTGGAGCGCGAGGCCAGTCAGGCCGCCTTCGATCGGCAGCAGAAGGAACTGGCCAGCCAGCAGGCCTATGTCGACCGCTTCCGGGCCAGCGCCACCCGCTCCACCCAGGCCAAGAGCCGGGAAAAGCTGCTTGAGAAGGTCGAACGGATCGAAGCCCCGATCGAGAGTGTCTCCGGTCCACGCTTCCGCTTTCCCGAAGCCCCCCGCTCCGGGCGACTGGTGGCCGAGTTCCGCGATCTCACCCACAGCTATGGCGACAAGATCCTGTTCCTCGGCGCCGAACTGGAGGTGGAGCGGGGCGATCGGATCGCCTTCGTGGGGCCGAACGGAGCCGGCAAGTCGACCCTGCTGCGGCTGGTGATGGGCCTGGAGGCGCCGGATGAGGGCCGGGCCGGGCTGGGTGAGCACAACGTGATCGCCGGCTATTTCGAGCAGAACCAGGCCGAAGCCCTCGACCTGGACAAGACCGTGATCGACACCGTGTTCGAAGCGGTACCGGACTGGACCCAGACCCAGGTGCGCTCCCTGCTGGGCAGCTTCTGCCTCAGCAATGAGGCGGTGTTCAAGGAAGCCGGCAAGCTCAGCGGCGGAGAGAAGGCACGCCTGGCCCTGGCGCTGATGCTGCTGAAGCCCTGCAACCTGCTGGTGCTGGACGAGCCCACCAACCACCTCGACATCCCCGCCAAGCAGATGCTGGAGAACGCGCTGCAGGAGTACGAGGGCGCGGCCCTGCTGGTCTCCCACGACCGCTACTTCATCTCCCGGGTCGCCAACCGGATCGTCGAACTGCGCGAGGGGGAGCTGGTGGTCTACCGGGGCGACTACGCCTACTACCTGCAGAAGAAACAGGAGGAAGCCGAAGCGGCCCGCCAGGCCCTGGAGACGGAAGCCAGAACCCGCAAACAGGCTGCCAACCGCGAGAAGCAGCGCGAGCGCCTGCGCAACAAGCAGGCCAGCAAGAACGATGGCGGCAAGCAACGACAGCCGGCCTGCTGATTGCCGGCTTTGCCGGCAGACGGGCTCTTGCCGGCCGGCCGGCCGGCCGACGGAGGAACCTCAGCGCGGAGCTGGAAAACACAACTTCATAGACGAGTAAGCAACTCGACCCATTTCGCTGGTGTCCAGCGCGATGTGTGCATAGCCTGACCTTACGTCGTTGAGAGCAGCCCATGAGCGTCGAGCTCTGGTCCACGGGACTTGGTTCCCGCACCGGGATTCCTTCCTCCCATGCCGGGACAGCCGAGGCTGGTGCTGCGGCGACGCCGTCGCCGCAGCACCACGAGGAGACCTGGGATGCCATGGAGGTCTATTTCGAGTGCATCACCACCTGCTCCCTCGACGATGGTGAATGCGTCACCCGCTGCGTTGAGGAACTGCGGGAACACCACTGAGCCAGAAGACGAGGCGTACCACAAGACCGGTCGCCCACCACTGGCCCGAACACCGGCAGCCAAGGCCCAGAACTGCCGTCAAGGGGGATGGCGCAAGGGTTTGCTGACGCGTTTTGCTTATCCGTGTCGCAACGGCTACGCGGAGCCCTGAAACACTTTGTAGCGTTGCGCCAGTTTCACGAGCCCCCTGGGGCTTCAGCCATGTCGGAACCCCTCACCCTCAGCCTTGGGCAGAAGTTCGAGCTTGAGCGCATGACCCGAGCCATCGACGCCACGGGTGACCCCCAGGCCCTGCGTGGTCTGGCCAAGCAGCTGCTCCAGGCCTGGCAAAGCCAGAAGGCGGCCACCCAGTGGGTGATGCGCCAACAACTCGGCGCGCCCTCCGCCTTCCTCGGCGGCATGAGCACCATGCCCGAGACCAGCGAGCCTCAGGGATTCGATGTGCTCTGAGCGCGGCGAAGGTCGTGGGCGTCATCCTTTCAGGACCTGACGCCCCGTCCACGACGCCTCCTCCACAAACCACGACATTCCTGACCCCAACCACAACCTGCCCACAGCGCAAGAGAGGCTCAGAAGGCAAACGCCGAGAACGCTGCCCTGTCAGCGCGCCGAGAGACTCCCCAGTTCAACAGGGGTCAGGTCAAGTTCGAGCCGCCTCCCCTGGCGATCAATCCTCAGGTTCAGAGGCCGACCTACGCCGATCCGCTCGACCACACTCACCAACTGACTGGGCTCTGTGACCGGCTGACCATCGGCCACCACGATCACGTCACCCTGCCGAATCCCCACCCGAGCGGCTGGACCTCCCGGCATCACGGAGACCACACGCACACCCCCAGCCGCCGATCCACCCTGGCCCGGCCGTGAAGCTTCCAGGCCCACACCGATCATCGGGTGGCTCACCCAACCACTCTGCACCAGCTGGCTGGCAATCTCCCGGGCCCGATTGATCGGGATGGCGAATCCCAGACCGGCACCAGGGCCCGAACGCACCAGGGTGTTGATGCCGATCACTTCTCCATCGGCGTTGAGGAGAGGCCCGCCGGAGTTGCCGGGATTGATCGCCGCATCGGTCTGAATCAGATCCAGCCGCTTATCCGTGATGCCGAGCTTGCTGGCATTGCGGTTGAGATTGCTGATGATCCCCAGGGTCACGGTGTTATCCAGCCCGAAGGGATTACCCACGGCAATGGCCCAGTCGCCCACCTGAAGGGCATCGGAATTGCCCAGCGCCACCGCAGGCCAGGGCCCTCCTCCGATCAACTGCACCACGGCCAGATCCGTCACCCTGTCCAGACCAACGACCTTGCCCTCGACCCGACGGCCGTCCTGCAGACCCACCAGCACCCGATCGCTCTTGTCAACAACGTGGGCATTGGTGAGGATCAGGCCGTCGGCCCGATAGATCACGCCACTGCCCTGGCCTCTCTCCGTTCGCTGGGACGGGGGCGCGGCCTGGGGAACCCCGAAGAACTGCCGGAAGAAGGGGTCGGCCAGCAGCCCACGGGGCAGCCCACCACCGCCACCCGGTACCAGAACGGTGCGCTCCGTGTCGATCGTCACGACGCCAGGGCCGGCGCGACGCACGGCGCTCGCCACGAACGACTGGCGCGTCAGGGCTGCAGCGGCGGCCCCCTGCGCCAAGGCCGCCGTTGGCAGCAGCGGCAGGGTCACCATCACCGCTGCAAGGGTGACTCCGGGCCAGGCCAGCGAATGCAAGGGAAAGCGGCGCATCACTCGAACTCCGCGAACGGCGCAGATCAACGCAAACCGTAGGAAACGTGGCCGACTCAGACGAGCCGTGCAAACCGCCAGGCGATCCGGCTACGATCAGTGAAGTTTTCTATCGATCCATGGACACGTCGCGCCTGCTGCTGGCATTCCTTGCTTTCGGAGCGGCCTGCACCACCCTCTGGGCCTGGATGCTGGCCAACGCCACGCCTGACACCTCCACAAGCAAGCGATGATGGATCCGCGATCGGATCCGGCGATTCGTCGCATCCGATCGAATGGACGTCTTCACCAAGCTGTTTCCCTACCTCTACGGAGCCTGCTTCCTGCTGCTGCTCTGGCAGGCCTTCCAGGTGATGGCCCGTGGTTTTCGTGCCGTACCCCGCCCTGGCGACCGCAGCGCTGCCGGCACCACCAGTGGCGATCGCACCGGCCGGCTCACCATTCATCCGGAACTGCTGGATGCCGAAGGCCAGCTCACCCGTGAGGATCTGCTCACGGTGCGCTTCAACGGCGACAACGAGCGCCCAGGGACCGAGGTCGACAACTGAATAGGCTCGCAGGTGTGATCGTGCATGCCGGCGGAGGCAGACCGTGGACCAGAGAACTCGAATCGTTGGTGCCGTGCTCCGGGGTCTGAAGCTCCCACCCCGCTTCCGCCTCAAGCTGGTCAAGGAAGATCCCGTGCGGCTGGAGCTCACCATGACCCCGGCCTATGGGCAGGATCCGGTCCGGGTGGGCGTGATCGAATCCCAGGATCTGGTGGCCCGGCGCGACCGCGAAGGCCGTGTGCCTCGCGATCTGCAAGGCACCTGGGACTGGACCGTGTGGCACGGGAAGGTGTCGACAGGTGGCTGGAATCCCTATCTCAAGGAAGCCCTGCAGACCATGTTTGAAACCGGCCTGCCGGCGATCGTCTACGAAGAGAAGACCGGCGAGGGCTATCACCCCGTGGATGGAGTGCGGCACGTGCGCTGAGCCCATGCCGCGGGCCCGCTCTTCCCCTGCAGCACCTGCAGCCCCCCTGCCGATCGACGGGCTGCTCGGCGCGATCGAAACGGCGCTGAGCCCTCCAGGGTCCACCCTGCTGCTGCAGGCACCGCCCGGTGCCGGCAAAACCACGCGGGTGCCTCTGGCCCTGATGCACGCCCTGCCCGCGCAGGGAATCGTGATGCTGGAGCCCCGCCGCCTCGCGACCCGCGCCGCCGCCGAACGTCTCGCCAGCTCCCTGGGGGAAGCGGTTGGGGAACAGGTCGGCTACCGGGTTCGCCTTGAAAGCCGTTGCTCCAGCCGGACCCGACTGGAGGTCGTGACCAGCGGCCTGTTCCTGCGGCGCCTGCAGAGCGATCCGGCCCTGGAGGGCGTGGGGTTGGTGATCTTCGATGAATTCCACGAGCGCCAGGCCGACGCCGACCTGGCCCTGGCCCTGTTGCGACAGGCCCGCGCCCTGCTGCGCCCGGACCTGCGAGTGCTGGTGATGTCGGCCACCCTGGATCTCGAGCCGCTCGCCGCCGAGCTCGATCAGGCTCAGGTGCTCACCAGCGAAGGCCGCAGCCATCCGGTGAGCGTGGAGCACCAGCGCCCCCGTGAATCCGAAGCGATCGAACGGCAGGTGCTGCGGGCCCTGGAGCAGCAGTGGCTGCCACAACGTCACGCTGGTGAAACCGCGCTCATCTTTCTACCCGGACTGCGGGAGATCCAGCGCACCCAGCGGCTGCTCGAGAGCTGCCCCTGGAGCCAGCAGGTCGCCATCTGCCCCCTGCACGGATCCCTGCCGCTCGAGGCCCAGCGCCAGGCCATCGCCCCCGCCGATCCCGACGGCGCCAAGCTGGTGCTGGCCACCAGCATTGCCGAGAGTTCCCTCACGATCGAAGGGGTACGGCTGGTGATCGATGCGGGCTGGTCGCGCCGCAGTCGCTTTGATCCTGCCACGGGCATGGATGGACTGGTCACCGTGCCGGCCAGCCAGGCCAGCGCCGAGCAGCGGCGGGGCCGCGCCGGCCGACTCGGGCCAGGCCATTGCCTGAGGCTGTGGTCGCCAGCCGAGCAGCAGCGCCGGCCCGCCTTCGATCCGCCGGAACTGCTGGAGGTCGATCCCCTGCCGATCGCCCTGCAGCTGGCCCAATGGGGAGCGGGGCTGGGGGAAGACCTGGCCTGGCTCACACCACCACCGCTGGCTGGCCTGCAGGAGGCGCGAAGGCTGCTGGAGCAGCTCGGAGCCCTCGATCAAAGCGGCGCCCTCTCCGATCACGGCCGTGCCCTCAGCGCCGTAGGACTGCACCCGCGCCTGGCCCATCTGCTGCTGAAGGCCAGCGGCGCGGGGGATCTGGATCTGGCCTGTGATCTGGCGGTGCTGCTGAGCGAACGGGATCCGCTCGATCGCCAGGAGCATGGCAGCGACCTGCTGCGCCGCCTGGCCTGGATGCGGCCCCAGGGCCAGGGACGGAGAGGGTCAGGCCCTCAGCAGCGGCTGCACCAGCTCGCCGCCGAACTGCGACGACAGGTGAGAGCTGCAGCGGCTCCCCCTAGCGGCGCGGACCCAGGGCCAGCAGATCTGGAGTGGCGAGCGGCGCGCCTGATCACCTGGGCCTATCCGGAGCGGATCGCCCTGCGCCGCCCTGGAAGCCCGCATCGCTACCAGCTCCGCAGCGGTCGCGGCGCCACCCTCCATCCCAGCGACCCTTTGGTCCTGGCCGAAGCCCTGGCGGTGGCCGTCCTGGACGGCCAGGGACAGGACGCGGCGATCCGACTGGCCGTGCCTCTGCCTGCGGCATTGCTGGAGGAACTGGCTGTGGACCAGGGTGTCAGCGTCGAAGAGGTGCGCTGGGACAACACCGCGCAGCGGGTGCGCTGCGAACGCAGCCTGCGCCTCGGAGCCCTGGTGCTGGAGCGCAGCCCCTGGCCCGAGGCCGATGAGGACCGGATCCGACAGGCGTTGCTCGAAGGCCTGCGGCAACGGGGACTGGAGGCCCTGCCCTGGGGGGCGAGGAGCCGGCAGTTGCAGCAGCGGCTGCTGCTGGCTCACCAGCACCTGGGCTCCCCCTGGCCTGACTGCAGCGACCAGGCCCTGAGCCAGACGCTCGAAGACTGGCTCGGCAGGCACCTGCAAGGGGTCCGCAGCCTGGAGGATCTGCAGCGGCTTGATCTGTGCGAGGTGCTCTGGGCAGACCTGGACTGGACGCAGCGGCGTCTGCTCGACGACTGGCTACCGCAGCAGCTGACGGTGCCCTCCGGTCGGCGAATCCATCTCACCTACCAAAACGGGGAGGCGGTGCTGGCGGTGAAACTGCAGGAGATGTTCGGCTGCCGGCAGACTCCGACCCTGCTTCAGGGACGGCTACCCGTGACCGTGCACCTGCTCTCGCCAGCCGGGAGACCAGCCGCGATCACCCGCGATCTGAGTGGGTTCTGGGACCAGGGCTATGCCGAGGTGCGGCGCGATCTGCGGGGCCGCTATCCGCGCCATCCCTGGCCGGAAGATCCGCGCCAGGCCCAGGCCACGGCCCATACCAAGGCCCGCCTGGCACGGGAGCAGGCTGCCCGACCAGCGCCGCAGGGCTGAGCGTCTCCCAGGCTTCACAAGGGGAAGCCTGGGAAGTCGTCCAGCAAATGGCCGAAACCGAAGTGGCGCAATCCCTCCACGATGCCGGCGCAACCTTCCGCGCGGGCCCGGTAGGTCCGCGGCAGGCAGGAGACCTTCTCCCGCAGAGCCTGCTCAGCGTTGCCCACCATCACCCCAGCCAACCCCGTCTCGAACATCGCCAGGTCGTTGAGCGTATCGCCGGCCGTCACCACCCGTTCGGGATCGATCTCGAGCCATTGCAACAAGGTCAGCAGGGTGGAGCCTTTGTTGACACCGGCCGGCAAGACATCGAGATAGCGGTTGTCCGACACGAGGCAGTCGACCCCATGGGCTTCGAGTGCGACCAGTCGCTGCCAGTCGATCGCTTCGCCATCCAGGGTGTAGGCAAGCCGGCGCTCGGTGCTGATCGGTTGCGAAGCCACTCCGGGCAGAGCCTCGAGCAAGGGCAGCAGCCGCTCCGGCAACCCTTTCCAGCGGGCATCAATCGGATCCACCATCCCAGGCACGGTCTTCAGGCTGATCCCACAGGCCACGGTGCAGCCCACATCACCGATCACCAGATGGGGGTGAGCCAACCCGAAGGCGGCATCGTCGATCAGCAGGGAGGCGATCGAACTGAGCTGGCGGCCCGTGCAGAAGATGTGCAGCACCCGCTCACGCCGTTCCACCAGCCAGCGGTAAAAAGCACGGCGCCAGAGTGGATCGCCCCCCAGCAGGGTGCCATCGAGGTCGGTCACCAGCACCAGATCCGGCTGGGCTGGCAGGGCAGCGGCAATCTGCTGCTGCAGAGCGGCACGGGAGGGCTGAATGGATTCGGAAACAACTGAGTGCAGCCCTAGGCGAAAGCCACAGGCTTGTCAAATCGGAAAACCGCACAGCACCTGTAGCAAGCAGCACTGTCAAGACCACTCCATCTTTCGTTACAGTTGAGGAGTCCTGGAGATTGCTTCCATGTCTGACGCTTCCCAGCCCCGCTTCGGCTTCGTCAACTTCGCCGAGACCTGGAATGGCCGCCTCGCCATGATGGGTTTTGTGATTGGCCTGGCTACCGAGCTCCTCACCGGCCAAGGCATCCTGGCCCAGGTCGGCCTCGGTTGAGGCTTTCTCAAGCCGATTCCAGCCCCGCCGGATCGCCCAACCCAGGGTGAAACGGCGGGATTTTCATCTCGCCTCAGTTCGGTCTCAGTGCCTGGTTCTTAGGAGTTTGCTGAAAAACGAGCCCACGAGCCAGTTTTCCACAGGCATCAGTGGATTTCCGGCTCAAAAAGTCGGATCGGCGGCTATCAGAGCCGCAAACTGCCCGATTTCGGCATCGTTGGCCT
>NZ_JAYGID010000018.1:0-1017 GCF_034931685.1 Synechococcus sp. CCY9202 | reverse complement strand
CGGGGCAGAACCTCTTCAGGGAAGACGAAGTTTTCGTGCGGCTGGTCGGCCGGGGCCATCCAGGCCCGCAGACCTTCATTCAGAAGGATGTTCTTCGTGTAGAAGGTCTCGAATTCAGGATCCTCAGCGGCGCGGATCTCCTGCGACACGAAGTCGTAGGCACGCAGGTTGAGGGCCAGGCCGATGATGCCGATGCTGCTGGTCCACAGACCCATCACCGGCACGAACAGCATGAAGAAGTGCAGCCAGCGCTTGTTGGAGAAGGCGATCCCGAAGATCTGGCTCCAGAAGCGGTTGGCGGTGACCATCGAGTAGGTCTCCTCTTCCTGGGTGGGCTCGAACGCCTTGAAGGTGTTCGCCTGCTCGGAATCCTCAAACAGGGTGTTCTCCACCGTGGCGCCGTGGATGGCACAGAGCAGAGCACCGCCGAGGATGCCGGCCACTCCCATCATGTGGAAGGGATTCAGGGTCCAGTTGTGGAAGCCCTGCAGGAACAGCAGGAAGCGGAAGATCGCCGCCACCCCGAAGGAGGGGGCGAAGAACCAGCTGCTCTGGCCCAGCGGGTACATCAGGAAGACACTGACGAACACCGCGATCGGACCGGAGAAGGCGATGGCGTTGTAGGGACGGATGCCCACCAGGCGGGCGATCTCGAACTGACGCAGCATGAAGCCGATCAGGGCAAAGGCGCCGTGCAGGGCCACGAAGGGCCAGAGGCCGCCCAGCTGCACCCAGCGCACGAAGTCGCCCTGCGCCTCGGGGCCCCAGAGCAGCAGCAGGCTGTGGCCCATGGCGTCAGCGGGGGTGCTGACGGCGGCGGTGAGGAAGTTGCAGCCCTCCAGATAGGAGCTGGCGATGCCGTGGGTGTACCAGGAGGTGGCGAAGGTGGTGCCGGTGAGCCAGCCGCCCAGCGCCAGGTAGGCGGTGGGGAACAGCAGCAGACCGGACCACCCCACGAATACGAAGCGGTCGCGCTTGAGCCAGTCATCGAGGACGTCGAACCATCCCCGCTGCGGC
>NZ_JAYGID010000017.1:0-1382 GCF_034931685.1 Synechococcus sp. CCY9202 | reverse complement strand
GTACCCGTTCAGGGGCCGTGACGTAGCAGCGCAGCATTCCACCCCTGATCGTTGATCAACGAGCGACCACAGACACCACGATCGATGACAGCCGATTCAGGGATTCGGCAACAGCGATGGCATCTCGCCGCCGCGATGATGGGCGATCAAGGCCTGCTCCAGGAACTGCCAGATATCACGGCCCTGTTGCCGCAGGCTGGTGGTGACCGTGAGCAGCCTGCTGCGGCAGATCGCACCCTGACGGGATTGGACGCCATGGCTGATCTTGCGCTGAATCACCGAATGGCGCAGGGCACGCTCGGCGGCGTTGTTGGTGGGTTCGATGCCCTCGATCTCCAGAAACGTCCACAGCCCATCAGCCACCTGGAGCAACTGCCGGCAAGTGCCAACCGTTTTGGCCCACGGCGTTCGCTCGCCGCGCTGGTAGCCCAGCTCCACCACCCGCTGCAAGGTGGCTCCAAACGCCTGGCGGATCGGCCGGCAGCCCTGCTGCAACGTGGACCAGTCGATCGTTCCGTCTTTGTAGCGGTGCCACTGGGCAAACAGCTGCTGCTGCAGGCCCAGCAGCTCCGCTCCAATCTCACCGCTGGCGCCCTGACGGTCAGCGATGGCGGTGAGATCGCGGATCACGTGCGCCCAGCACAGCTGGCGCTGCTCCACCGGGAGATGGTTGTAGGCGGAGAAGCGATCGCTCACCACGATGCCGCCAAAGGCGTTCCCCAGCAGCTCGATCGCGGCGGCAGCCGAGCGGCTCAGGCTCTGGATGAACACTGTCACCCCCATGGTGGTCACCATGACCCACTCCCAGCCGCGCCTGTGCTCGGGGTTACCCCCGTCGGCATTACCGGTGGGGGCACCGGTTTCATCGACGTAGACCACCGACTGCTGACGGGCAAACGCAAGGGCCTCCTGCATGGGCTGCTCCAGTGCTGCGCTCAAGCGCTGGCGGATGGTGGCCATCGCTCCACGGCTGATCTTTACACCCAGCAGCTGATCCAAAAGCGCCTGGGTCTTGCTGAAACTCAACGGGAAGGCACTACCCAGCAGAGCCACCAGAGCACTGAGCCGGGGGCCGTGATGACTCGCTTCCACCTCCGCCGGTAATGAGGCACAGGTGCTGGTGGAACAGCAGGGGCACACCAGGCGGTGCAGCCGGTGTTCGATCACCACGGCTGTGATCGGTGGAATCTCGATCACCTGATGGCGCAGCGGCTCTGGATCCACGCCTTCCAGCAGCTGAGCGCAACGGCGGCAAGCTTGGGGGTGGTGCTCCACCACCTCATCCACCCGCTCGATCGGCAGCAGCTCCGGCCCGGATCCGGGATGGCCCGGCTGGCCGCCGCGCTTGCGGCCACTGCCCTTGCGCCGCTCTGGCGGCTTAA
>NZ_JAYGID010000016.1:0-2107 GCF_034931685.1 Synechococcus sp. CCY9202 | reverse complement strand
CCCCTGCGGCTCGACTGGCCGGCCGGCTTCCCCCAGCACTGGGGGGCGGCCTTTGCGGATGACCAGGCCGGCTCCGGCGATGACCAGCTCTCAGGCCATTCGCAGGCGCCGCCGGTGCTGTGGATCACCAATCCCCATAACCCCAGCGGCCAGCTCTGGAGCCGCGACTCCCTGGCGCCGCTGCTGGAGCGCCACCGGCTCGTGATCGTGGACGAGGCCTTCCTGCCCCTGGTTCCCGCTGGAGAGGACCAATCCCTGGCGCCCCTGCTGCCGCACCATCCCAACCTGGTGGTGATCCGCAGCCTCACCAAGCTGCTGTCGATCGCGGGCCTGCGGCTGGGCTATGCCCTGGCCGCACCGGAACGCCTGCAGCGGTGGAGCTCCTGGCGGGATCCCTGGCCGGTGAATGGCCCGGCGGCGGCGATGGCGGCCGGCTGGCTCGCCGATGGGCCGCGGCGCGACCGCTGGGCGGCAAGGGTGCAGCGTTGGGTGGCGATGGAAGGGCCCTGGCTGGCAGCTCAGCTGGCGGCACTGCCGGGGCTGACGCCGATGCCCTCGGCGGCGAACTTCCTGCTGCTGCATCACGCAGGCGGAGCATCACTCGAGCCGCTGCGGCTGGCTCTGGAGCAGCGCCACCGCATCCTGTTGCGTGGCTGCCGCTCCTTCGAGGGGCTGGGGGAGGGCTGGCTGCGCATCGGCCTCCAGGATCGGCGGCGTCATCGCCGCCTGCTCCAGGCCCTGGCCCTGGAGTGGGGGCGCTGCGGCCTGCAGGGCTGACAGGGCGTTCCGCTGAGACGGTGATCCGCTGAGACGGCTTGCAGTGGAGACGGCTCTCAGGCCTGGGGCTGTTGTTCGGCGTTTGCCGCGCCGAGCTCCACCAGCAGCGCCGCCACCTGCCGGTCGGCATCGCGCACGGCCAGGCGCTCCATGCCCCGCCGCAGGCTCAGCAGGGGATCGGCATCGGGCTGGACCGGCTCTCCTTCCAATCGTGGGCCCAGCAGCCGCCAGAGGGTGCGCTCCAGGTCGGGATCGGAGGGGGGCTGTTGCGCCACGATCACCGCCGCCCCCACCGCCGCTGCCGCTGCCGCGTTGGCGTCCTGGTGGTGGTCGGCGGCCTGCGGGAAGGGCACCAGGATCGCCGGGGTGCCACACACCGCCAGTTCACTGAGGCTGCCGGCCCCGGCGCGGCTGATCGCCAGGTCGGCGTGCTGCAGCAGGCCCGCCATGGCCTCGCTGAAGGGCCGTTCCACCAGGCCGCTGAGGCTGGTCTGGCCGGCTTCAGGATCGTTGCTGCCGGTGAGATGCACCACCCGACAGCCGGCCGCCACCAGCTTCGGCAGCAGCGGTCGCACCATCCGGTTCAGGCCCAGGGCCCCCTGGCTGCCGCCCACCACCAGCAGCAGCGGGCCATCACCGGCCGGTACCCATTCCGGCAGGGGGGCCGGTTCCAGCAGTGCCTGGCGCACCGGTGTGCCGGTGACCAGCGGCCGGCAGCGGGGCAGCCGCTCGGCCGCCTGCGGCAACCCCACCGCCACCCGGCTGCAGAGGCGGCCCAGCAGGCGCGTCACCTTGCCGGGGATGGCATTGCTCTCGTGCAGCACCACCGGCACGCCGCACCAGCGGGCCGCCAGAATCGCCGGTGCGGCGATGTAGCCGCCGCTGCTGAACACCACCGTGATCTGCTCCCGCCGGATCAGGCGGCGCACGGCCCGGGTGGCGTTGAGCAGCTTCAGCAGATTCCAGAGCTTGCGCAGACCTCGCCCCTGCAATCCACCGGCCCGCACCGTGTGGAGCGGATAGCGGCTCGGCACCAGCTGGCGCTCCAGTCGATCAGGCACCCCCAGCCATTGCACGCTCCAGGCGGGCGGCAGAGCCTCCGCCACAGCCAGGGCCGGAAACAGATGGCCACCCGTACCACTGGCGGCGATCAGAAGCCTGGGCATGGGCGGGGCGTGCGGCCGCGCCTAACTTAAAAGCCATGCCCGGGCCGCTCCACCGCTTGACCTTCCTGTCGCTGTCCCCTTCTCTCACGTCCTCCTCATCCCGCCGGGCAGCGCGCGCCGGCGTCGGCTGGGTCCGGCGCGGCCTGGCCGCCGCTCTGGTGCTG
>NZ_JAYGID010000015.1:0-2605 GCF_034931685.1 Synechococcus sp. CCY9202 | reverse complement strand
TTTTCGGTACATCTGCAGCGTTCAGCAGTTGTAGCAATCGTCAATTGCCCTGATCGAGCCCAGTTTATCGGGTCTCGGTCACTGAAACAAGTTGCGCCGCAGTCGATCTGACTTTTTCAGGAGTCCCTATTTAGTTCCTTCTTTAATTCTGATCTCCTGGTACTGATGTTGTTGCCACGAAACCTTAGACCACAAGAATAAGACAGCGAACAATGTTTAAGTTCACACTATTTGGCTTTATTGCGACGAGCTCTTATCTCTTCAAGAATTCTACCGAATCTGAAGAGATTTGTGGTTTCACATTATTTGACGCTTTTGCCATCAGATAATGTGAAACCTTTTCTTGCTCTCTTTCCTGATCTGCTACCTATTACCCCCAAAGTTCTAAACCTAAACCAGAGAGCGCAGCAGCTCTTCTGAGGCATGAAGATGCCGCTACTTCAGCAGCTGGTGCCTGGGACTTGGACTCCAGCGGTTCTGATGCCACTGCTGAGTAGTGAAGAAGATCACCGTCAGCAGTAGGAATTGTCAAACGCCCTGTGATCACCACCGCCCCACCAACCTCTTGAACTGACTGAACTTCCCAACACCATCCGGGAGCACGATGGTGAAGATGGCGAGCAATCGTATTCCAAGGGCAGTAAGTCAGGGTGGTATTACCCTGCTTGCGCGTCTTGAGATGGCGCGGATCAATAGGACGCGATAGATCTGCCAGGGTTTCGGCAGTAGGGCGAACGGCAAACTTGTTCGCGGATGGCTGAGTGCTTTTGGTGCTGGGCATTGGGTTGAATCTCTGTGGATTTCTCCTGCTATTATAGCATGGGATCTCGTATTCTGGCAAGTCTGAGTCCTCGCCCGCGGCTTAGTTATCCCTTGTCATTGATGGCGCCCTTTTCTACTAGGCAGTCGTAGTAGACGTTAATCGCATCTTCTACAATGGAGGACAGGGTTGGAGATTGCTGGTTGTGGAGACGAAACTCCTGAATCTCTGAAACCAGTTCCATCACCTGATCGCTGAGTCGGATGCCGAACTGCTTGGGGGCATCGGTATGTTGTCTTGCCATAGCTTCTGAGTGCGGCAGTAAAGAGTTTGACAGAAAGTTGCGCCCATACCAACAGGAGTCAGAAGATCAATGGGAATCTCTGGGAGATTCTATAAAGGTGGCTGAGGGGGCGGGGTTTCTAAGAACCTCTTGCCCCCTTCTATCTCAGTTGGGTGTCGGTTGCTGAGACGCCACTTCAATGGTAAGGGCATCCAGCAACTGATCTGCGGCTGAACGACGGGTCTCAGGCACAACTCCAAAGCGGGCATTCAATGCCTGTGTGAAGAGCACTGAGAATTCCGTCCCAATGAAGCTGGCGAGAAGATCAGCAGCGAATGCCCAGTGCTGGAACATCAGGGCATTACTCAAGCGACCATCGGCAGTGGCATCAGCAGATTCTTGCTCCCACTCACAGCAGCGAGAGCGAAGGGCATCCACAATCACCTCGTGAGCAGCGTTGATGGTTGCGAGATCTAGCGTGGAAAGGTCGGAAGGCATGGCCTGAGCTTCTGTGAGCTTCAACAACACAAATACTATAGCACAATACACTGGAAAGCGTGCGTCTGGCACTGGATAGCTCATCCCTGGTGCTACTGATAGAGTGTCTCTATGGCCAAAGAAGTTCGTCTGACGCTCGCCAAGGCAATCGCCAAGGCAAATCTTCGCCGTGCCGAGGCAGGCGAAAAGCCCCTCACCATGCACTCTTTAGCGGTTGAGGCGGGTGTGGCCGCGACAACCATCACTCGTTTGGCAAGAACCGACGACAAGGCGGCATCAGCACTGTCGCTGGATCTGGCATCCAAGATCGCAACGGTGCTGGATTGTGGGGTTGAGGATTTGCTGGAGACTATTGATTTCTAAAAATAGATTCTTGATTTCCCATCCGCGCTCATTCTGTATCTTCCACCCCTTGGACCATGGAAGACGCTTTGCTTCTTGCTCCTATAAACAGTTCTTGGTTTTCCCCCAAAGATGGGGCCAAGGTGATACGCAAAAGCACACATTAGCTTCCAAAAGGGAAATGCGCCAATGATGATAAGCACGCAGAGAAGGCCACGACCTTCAACCAAGGATAAGCCCATCCCAATTATAATCAGGAATACGCTCAATACTGTGCCCTCAATCTTTGCCCGGAGCACTTTTTTCTGCTCTTCCTCCTCCTTCTCTAGCTGAATCTCAAATCGCCTTCGGTCTCTGGCTTTTTTAGAGACTAATGCCTTGAAAAACGAGGTTCGTGCTGGCTTTTCAGTCATAGCAAAGAAATCCCCTTTTGCCTCAACCAATGTTTGTGCTCAGTATAGGAGGGGTCGTGGTGCCCTACCAAGCCCCAAAACTCCGCAGAGTGATTGGAGTGGACCAAATGGCACAATTCATGAATGACTACGTAATCTGTAATTACGTGAGGTGCCTTAATGATGTTCCAGTTAAAGACGACCTGCCCATTTTTGTAGCAAGAACCCCAGCGAGACCTGAAATGGCGGACGCTGATTCCTGCTGGTGAGACCCCGATTTGCTGGGCATAGCGACTTGCTTTCTCTTGTAGGCGCTCCAGTGCTCGGGAC
>NZ_JAYGID010000014.1:0-6682 GCF_034931685.1 Synechococcus sp. CCY9202 | reverse complement strand
AGGGAAACGGGCCTGCCCACCCCTTGCAACGTCAGCTGTGGAGCCGATCGACTGAGGTGCGCGGCCCACCCCGGCTACGCCGGGGTGGGAATGCCGGGGGATTTACACCACTGCAGGGGACGCAGGCTCGATGGCGACCCGCCGGCTGTACGCCTTGGAGCGCTACGCCGGCAGCTCCAGGCCCTGGGCGACGACCCGATCCTCTCCAAGATCGAGGAAGCCATCACCGCTGAGGACTGGCGCACAGCCGTAGGCCTACTGGCCATCGCCTCCGACAACATCGGCAAGGCGAACGGCGCAGCGGTGAAGCTCATCGCTCGGATCAACCGCACGCGGCATAGCCCGCTGCTGGAGGGACTCGATGCCTAAACCACATCGCCGCCCCTGGGGTAAGGGGCAGGTGCCCGTCTGGGCGCCTCCTGCCGATCGGCAACCCCTGCGGCTGAGTGATTAGCTCAACAGCATCCGCAGTGAGCTGGAGATCGAGGGGCACGATCTGCCGATCCATAAAACCGATCCGGCAGAGTTCGACGACGGTGCTAGATAGCCTGGCTGGGAGTCACCATTAACGGCAAACAGAGCACCATCGAGCGTCTCGATTGATTAACGCCCCGGCTAACCCCCGGGGCTTTTCATTGGCGCTGTTTATCTAATGTGCAGCAACACATCTACTCGTGCACACAAGTAAGACATAGGGGCCTTAGGGAGTAAATCAGTGCCGGCAATTAGCGGCAGCATTGATTTACACCAAGCACCACCACAACCTTGGAGCCCGCTGCTTTTCATCAATACGAGGCGTCGCACGGAGGCGTGCTGAGCCATTTGTCGATGGTGCGCATGACGCCGTTGATGGCTGAGCGTCTGCGCACCTACGCCGAGGCCAAAGGTTGCAGCTCAAGCGTCGTGATCCGCTGCGCCGTTCACGACCTGCTGCTGCACGAGGGCATTGATGCCTACAGCCACCTGCCGCAGCCACTGCCGAGCTCGAGCTGACGAGCGGGATCGCGGCTCCCACCACGGAGCCAGCAATCCCTTGAACCGGGCCAACCACCAAGCCAACCCTGCCCCTAATCATGGCATCTGCTGCCAATCCACTGCCAGAAAATCAGCCGCGGCGCGTGCAGCTGAGCCTTCTGCCTGATGGCGCTCCCGAAGAGATAAAGGCGCCCGGTGTTCACTCTGCAGGCGCCCCCGAGGCCGATGCCGAGCGTGCTGCCGCCGGCCTGCCGCCGCTGGTGGTGCCGACCTGGGAGCACGAAACCCTGGCCGATGCGCAGCGCGCCGCCCGGGGCAGCAAGCGCAAAGCCAAGGCCGCGGCCAGCACCCCCAACGACAACGGGGGACAAGCGGCTCCAGCAGCGGTGGAGGCCCTGGTATCGGCCGAGGAGCCGGCGCCGCCAATACCCGCCGATGCGGCCGACCCGGTGGCCGCGGCCCTGGCCGAGCTGCAGCACGAGGATGCGCAGCTCCTGGCGCTGGCGCAGCAGCTAGGGCACGGGCTCACCAGGGCCGATCTGGTGGAAGCCGGCATCGCCGAGCCTTCTGTCGCGCGGTTGCGTTGGCTGGCGATCAAAGAGCTGAGCCCGGGGCAGCTGCTCGCCGATCAGCAGGAGCGCGCTGCCCTGCAGCAGAGCCTGGCTGACGGTGTTGCCCGGGACCGTGCCGAGCGGCTGGCGCTGCTGACCCCAGAGCACCGGGCCTACCTGCGGGGCCGGGCCGGCGGGGCCTACAGCGAGGCCCTGATCGACTGGCTGGTGCTCCAGGGCTTCATCCGCTCGATCACCTTTGAGCAGGCGATCACAGAGTTCAGCTTCACTAGGGCCAAGGAAACGCAGACCGGCGGCCTGCTGGTCTGCCACAACCCCAAGGCAAAGCACCCCCATTACCAGCTGCGCTGCGACGTTGCCCCGTTCGATGAGGAGCGCGGCCGTTACGCCAAGTACCTGATGCAGACCGGCGCCGGCGAGCGGCTGGCGGTGTGGGATCCCAGCGGCCTGCGCGGCCCGGACGGGCAGCAGATCGGCCAGGCCCGGATCAGCACTGAGGGATTCTTCGACTCCGCGTATTGCACCCTGGTGCTGGGCATCCCGTGCATGGCAATCACGGCCCCCAGCCATCTGCGGGTGCTGGCGCTGCCGGATCACCTGAAGACCTACGTGGGCGATTGCGACCAGTGGATGGCGCCGAGCCTGCTGCCCACCCTGGTGCGCGGCTGCGTGAGCAAGGGCCTGCGGCTGACGCGGCTGCCGCTGGTGGAGGCCCACCTGGCCGATTACCTGAAACCCCACCGTGAGCTGCCTGGCGATGCCAAGGGAGGCATGGAGGAGCTGGGCCTGGCGCACGGCGTGGATGGTGCGCAGCAGATCGTGTCGGCGCTGGTGAGCACAGCGGCCACCCCGGGGGAATACCTGCGCGGGGAAATCCAGGAGCTGGGCCGCCAGGGGCTGGGGCTGAGCTGGCCGGAGCAGAGCCCATCCATCAACAACCTGATCGCCGCCATGGCCGACGCCTACCCCAACAGCGCCACCGAGCGCGACGCCCTGAAGGCCCAGCTGGTGAAGGCCACCGGCGTGCAGGCCAGGACCGTGAATGACGGGGTGCGGGAGCGGCTGGCGCGGCGGCAGGAGGCCGATCTGCAGGAGCGGATGCAGCAGCGTGAGCAGGCCC
The DNA here is from genome assembly GCF_034931685.1 of Synechococcus sp. CCY9202. Taxonomy (NCBI): domain Bacteria; kingdom Bacillati; phylum Cyanobacteriota; class Cyanophyceae; order Synechococcales; family Synechococcaceae; genus Synechococcus; species Synechococcus sp. CCY9202. The sequence continues at coordinate 4,015 of NZ_JAYGID010000014.1, read as the reverse complement.
GCAGCGAGGCCCTGGCCCGGGGTGAAACACCCGAGCCATTTATCGACCGGGAGGAGCCGACGCACCAGCAGCTGCAGCTGTTCATCGCCTACGCCCACCAGGTGCGGTTCAACGAGCTGACGCGCACCCCAGAGATGGATGGCAACGCCATCACTGACGTGAAGCTCACGTACCAGGTGCTGGCGGCGGCCCACGGCATCAACGCCAACAAGGCCGCGGCAGAGGATGCGCTGCTGTTCGTGGCCAAGTCGAACCCCTACAACCCGGTGGCGGAGTACCTGGAAGGGCTGCGCGCCGACGAGGCAATTGCCCCCCTGGAGGAGGCGGTGGTCTACAGCCTGTTCGGGCTGGTGCCAGGGGATGCTCTATCCCGGGAGCTGCTGAAGCGGAGCCTGGCCGGCACGGCGCTGCGCGGCCTGCAGCCCGGGAGCAAGTTCGACGCCTGCCCGATCCTGCGGGGCCGCCAGGGCAACGGCAAGACCGAAAGCCTGCGGGCTCTGGTCAGCGATGCCTGGTACGACGGCATTGGGGACTACGGCTCCAGCAACCAGCTGGCGCTGTCCGGGTGGGCCGTGATGGCCAAGGCCAACGCCAGTTGGATCTTCGAGCTGGGGGAGGTGGAGCGCCTGACGCAGGGCCGCTGCCAGTCGGCGTTCAAGGATTGGCTCACCGAGCGGATTGCCAAGTACGCCGAGAAAAACCAACCGCTGGCGACGGAGCATCCGCGCCGGTTCGTGACCTGGGGGACCACCAACGAGCAGGAGCTGCTCAACGACGAAACCGGTACGCGCCGGTTCTGGATCATCGAGTGCCCCGGCACGCTGCGGTGGCGCGAGATCGGGCTGCAGCGGGATCGCATCTGGAAGGCGGCACTGTTGTGGCTGGAAGCCGGGACTGAAACCTGGCTGAACCCAGATACAGCTGAGGGGGCGTCGGCGCTGGCCGCGGCAGCTGAGCGGGGCCTAGCTGCCACCTTCACCGACCCCTGGGTGGCGGTGCTGCTGGAGTACCTGGCGGCCGCTGTGACGGCAGACGGCAAACGCAGCCAGGCGGAGCGGCTGGCGCTGGCGCAATCAGGCGCTTGGGAAACGGTGCACCCCGAGGGCGATGGGGTGAAGGTGCTGCGGCTGCGGTACGTGCCGGTGGGGCATCGCACCAGCGAGCAGGTGGCTTTGTTCGTGGCGCTGAGCGATCTGTACGCCGCTCTGGACGTAAAGCCTGCCCAGCAGAGCAAGGGCACCAGCGCCCGGGTCAACAAGGTGATGGGGCATCACCAGATCCGCGGGATGGGGTGGGCGGCTTGTCAATCCAAGAAGGCGGGCGCCCGGGGTTACGCGCAGCCGATCGGGGGTGAACCCGGGGATGGTCCCGATTCTGGTCCCGATTCTGGGGATGGTCCCGATTCTGGAAATGTGCCCAAGATCCCGGGTGGGGACAGCGATCTGGGCTTGGTCCCAATTCTTTTAGAGGAAGGGGGGTTAGGAGCCTGCTGAAAAAGTCCCGAGGTCGCCATGACTTGAGTCTGACCTCTGGGCGCAGCGCCCGTGAACACTGGGCTCGGAGTCAGGCGTTCCCGGGCTGAATGGCCCTTGAAGGGGTTTTTCAGCAGTCTCTTAGTAAACGGAAGACACAGCTGTGCCGACCCATTAACAACACCCGGCTCTGTCCCGTGTCCCAATAGTGCGATCGGTGAAACCGCCCAGAGAATCGGGACCATGCCAGATCCCGCTCCAGCCGGCGGATCTGGGGAACCATTCGAGAATCGGGACCATGCCGCTGGGCCTGAGAACCGGGACCATGGGCGCGATTCAACCCCCGGAAATCAAGAATCCGGCCCTGATCTTGACGTTGATAACCCGGTTGAGAGTGATAAACCCGTCAAAGCTGCGGCAGTTGTTAGCGCTGATAACCCGGTTGACACTGACAAACCCGTCAAAGTTGCGGCGGTTGTTAGCGGCCGCCTGCCGGCGGTGGTTGCCCCGACGCCCCAGCCCTACACAGGCCCTGCACGTGCGGGGCTGGCCTACATCGCCGCGGCCGATCAGCTGCCCGACCCGGCCACCGTGCCGCTGGTGCTGGGGTTCGACCTGGAAACCTTCAACCGCCGCACCGATGTGTGGCGGCACAAGGCCAGCCTGTTCCCGTTCCTGGGCGGCGAGATCCGCCTGGCCCAGCTGCACGCCGAGGGCCACACCCTGGTGATCGACGTAGCCCTGGTGGAGCAGGCCACCCCTGGCGCGGCCATCGCCTGGCTGGCGCAGATCGCGCGCAACCCCGAGCGCACTCTGGTGGGCCACAACCTGCTGTTTGAGGCCACGCACCTGATCGCCGCCGGCATCCGGCCGCTGTGCCGCTGGTGGGACACGATGCTGGCCACCCAGACCCTGGGCGAGTACCCCGAGCACAGCCTGGAGGCCGCGGCGGCCAACTATCTGGGCACCGCCCTGGATAAGGAGCTGCAGACCAGCGACTGGGGCAACGGGCTGACCGAGGCCCAGCTGCGCTACGCATCCCTGGATGCCGAGGTGGTGCTGCCCCTGCGCGAGGCCCTGCACGCCGAGCTGGAGCGCACCGGCCAGGTGGAGGTGCACCGGCTGGACTGCCTGCGGATCAACCCCGCCGCCGATGGGCAGGTGCGCGGCCTGGCGGTGGACACCGTGGTGCTCGATGAGATCGAAGCCGGTGCCACGGCCGACTGGGAGCCCAAGCGGGCGCAGCTGCACGCCCTGCTCGGCCTGCCCAACCCCCCGGCGACAGAGGCGCAGCCGTATCGCACCCCCGAGCTGCTCCACCCCCGGCTGGTGGAGGCCCTGGGTGGCGAGGAGCTGACCGAGCGCAAGAAGAACCGCAAGACCGGCGAGATGGAAGACCGCCCGAGCTGCAGCAAGAAGGTGCTGCAGAAGTTTGTGGGCGTGCCGGTGGTGGATCTGCTGCTGGAGGTGCGCGACCTAGACAAAACCCTGCAGGAGGTGACGCAGTTGCGCCGGGACGTGGAGTACGCCGGCGGCCGCACCCGCCCGGACTACAAGCTGCTCGGCGCCAACACCGGCCGGATCACCACCAGCGGCCAGATCGGTAAAGACGACATGGGCGGGTTCCTGTCCGATACCGAGGTCTGGGGCAAGACGGCCAAGAAGAACACCCCGGGCAGCCCCAAGCCAGGCAAGGTGCCTAGCCAGATCGGCTGCAACTTCCAGGGGCTCACCGGCCGCACCAAGCGTGCGCTGGTGACCGGCAACCCCGCCTCCGCGCTGCTGGATGTGGATTGGGTCGGGCAGGAGATCCGCCTGCAGGCCAGCCCGCTGCTCTACAACGACGCCGGCTTTAGGGCGATGATCTTCGATGGGATCGACCCCCACGCCCTGATGGCGTGCACGCTGTTCGGCCTGGCCCTGCCCGCCGACGGCATTGTGAAGTCGGACTGGGTGACCAAAGCGCAGCGCAACGCCGCCAAGCCCGCCAATTTCAGCCTGCCCTATGGGTGCTTTGTGCGCTCGCTGCGCCGGGCCCTGAGTGCAGCCCAGGGTGTGGAGGTCAGCTGGGAGAAAGCCCAGGCGGTGTACGAAGCCTGGCACGCCTTCCACCGGGAAACATCCCTGCAGATGGATCGCTACGACCCCAAGAAGCCCGGCGGCGGCAACATCTACGACTGCCGCTCCCTGGCCGGTCGGCGGATTTGCTACTGGGGCAAAGCGCCCCGGCAGGACGGCCGGCTGCCGCAGTTCAGGATCAGCCGCACCAACGGTGCCAACTGGCCGATTCAATCCAGCGGCGCCGACATGCTGTCCGCCGCCCTGGGCGATCTCTGGCCTGCGCTGGATGCCTACCCCGGCGTGCACATCGTGGGGTTGATCCACGACGAGCTGCTGCTAGAGGTGCCCCGCCACCTAAGAGTTTGCTGAAAAACCCCGCTTCCTCTGCGAAAATGGGCCAGCTGCCCCAGGTTTGATGCGAGGTCAGCAGGAGCGCAGCGGCTCCTTGTTCTCCTACGTCTCGATCGAGGAGCGGATCCCGA
>NZ_JAYGID010000013.1:0-12236 GCF_034931685.1 Synechococcus sp. CCY9202 | reverse complement strand
TTTTCGGTACATCTGCAGCGTTCAGCAGTTGTAGCAATCGTCAATTGCCCTGATCGAGCCCAGTTTATCGGGTCTCGGTCACTGAAACAAGTTGCGCCGCAGTCGATCTGACTTTTTCAGGAGTCCCGAATTAGGGCGCGCCGGGCTTAACGTGACACTCGCTGCATCAGAGACAAAGCTGGAGGCCAATCCTCCGGACGAACAGAGTGATGGATCGGGTGAATAGGAAACGGATGGAGAGGATGCGAAGCTTGGAGCCTTTGTCTGTGTAGTTGTGAGATTATAGGGGCCTGACTCCATTCTCCATATTGTCGCATAGTTGCGAATCCAAGCAAGGTCTTCGGCAATGACTGACTCTATTTGACTGCGATCACTTGATCTCCGTGCTGTGCTGAGCTGCGATGAAAATGTAGTCGATATGGCTGCCATCGTTAGGCCTGCTATCGCTACAGCAAGAAGCACCTCCAGCAGATTAAAGCCACTGCTCTGACCTTGTTTGGACTGAACAGAGAGCGCTGGATAGCGACAAGATGGTAGGCGGAAGTTCAACACTTAACCTCCTCCGTATCCACGATAGAAGTTGAGAGAGGATGGAATGGAGCCTGGATCCACTGTGTCATTAGCACCACCGGGCAGAGCTGAACCAAAGATCGTTCCCAGGCCCGCTCCTCCATCCACAGGTGCCCCCCAGGCCTGGTTTTCGCTACCTGGCCCAGTAAATTTGCACATCCACATGATGCCAAAGTTATTGGCATTATTGCCACCACCGCCGCCATTGCCAAACTCAACATTGGCTTTGGGGAACCATGAAAATGCGCCCTGAAAAAACGAGCCAGAACCCTCGATCCTAATGTCTTGGCCTCCACAAGATGATCCTGAATTACTGCCGTAGACTCTCAATCGACTCCAGTTAGAGCTTGGGATTTTGGCTCCGATCAAACCTCCTTGTTGAATTTGAATGTCTCCCTTGACAAAAATATTAATCGGGTAGTGAGTGGTGTCAATTGTCAAGTCTTTGTTCTTGGCAACAGTGATCGTATTAAGTAGGCAAATAATACTAGTTGGACTCGATGAAGGGGCAAGTTTGCACTCTGATCGCAGGTTTGCATTCACGTCGGAGATGCTTCCTGGTACGGATCCTGTGTATGGATAATTGGAAACGGTATCCGTAAGGTTTTGAGTGACGGCACTGCCATTGGGATCTCGACCGGTAGGGTCTCCGAGTGAAGTGGGTGTTGGGAATACAGGCATCGTGATACTCGATAAATCCACAACTGCCGTTGCCGACGGAGTCGTTGTAAGACAGCCCGCTGATTCAGTGCAAGCAATAGGAACATCTGTGGCTGAATTTACATTTGTAGAAGGGGATGATGCCTGTACAAAATCGCCATCCGCTTTGTTCAGTCGAGATCCAGGCCCGGTCAGCAGCAGGGGAAAGTCTCCAAGGTTGGAAGCGCTGCCAACAGGTCCGATGACATGCACACGTCTGGTCAACTCATAATTGGAAACTTCCGTGCCAGAGGGCCTCTGCAAGGAACCTCGCACAGTGATGGAGGCGGATCCTCCGAAGAGATTGCCAAACATCGTACAAGACGCATCTGCTGAAGACCCTGGCGGAAACTGTGGTGGAACAAAATTGGTGAGCTGGTACTTGGCGGTAGAGATTGTGGAGAGAGACTTAATTCCCACAAGGCTGGAAGTACCTGGAGTTCCACTGATATCAATATTGCAGGCTGCAAGGTTGGCTGTCGTCACCGAGACCCAGTTCGGTGGACTGGCAGAGGAATTCCAGTTCGTGACCCATAGGTAGCCGAAGGCATCTGAGTTCAGCTTGCCGATAATCTCATTCATTCCATATTCCGCTGCTTCCTTGGCGGTGGCCGCATCACTCTGACGGATTGAACTGAGCTGTGATTCGGAATTGCGTGCCGCCAAGGCAACGATACCGAGGACTGCAATCAGTGCCGTGAGGATCACGTAAGGCAGAACAACACCACTGGACCTGATCTTTCTCAATTGACCAATTGACCATAGGCGTGAGCGTGTGTTGCAGCTCTTGGCTGGGATGTGGCTTGGCGCTGGGGGCTTCATATCTTCCATTGCTTCCAAGTTCAGCCTAGCTGTCACTGAACGGATGAGTAGACATCGCCACTGGCCGAAACAAGCTCTCTGGTCAGTGCCCGGTTGAATGATGATGGCTTACTTTGCCAGTCTTAGAAAGCCACGACGCCGGCAGGCATTCCTGCCGCCGCTCTGATCATCGGACTGGTCAGCAGGGTCATGCTGATGACAAAGGCAAAGAAAGATGGCTGCTCAGCGGGATTGATCGTAGAAATGGTCAGGGTTGCAAGAGCTGTAAAGTGTGATTGCTTCCGGAATCAAGGGAAGGCCGTTCCGCATCGGAGGGGGGATGAGGGCCTCGAGTCGCGCGACGCTGAGGTTGTAATCTTTTTCGGCTTGGATATAGGCGTCGTTATCAAGTCTTCCGTGCTTGGATGCCGTAATCAGGATGCTTTGCCTTTTTTGCCGCTCTCGTTCAGCAGCCTGAACGTCGCCTTGATGCAGGCGACAATAAAGATAGCGATCTTCTGCTGAGGAGGGCGTTGTGCTGGGGACAGGATTGGTGTCGGCGCCAGTGTCTTTTTCGGCGGCAAGCTGTCGCAGGTCTTCCAGGCGGCCGTCAATCGTGGTCATGCACTGCTGCATCGCCTGCACGCGACCCCTCGGGGCGTAGTTGGCCTGCACCTCCTCGATGCAGGCGCGCCGGCCTGCATCAGAGGCCGGCGAAAAACGCGGCTCGGTTGTTGTGCAACCAATCGTGAACCCTGCAATCATCACCAGTAGTGGAAGGTGAATACGCCGCCAGGCCACGGTTTGCACGTCAGTAACAGATGCCTGAGGTGGCATCGCAGCTGCGAGCCGTGGTGCGGGCCTCACTGCTGGCCGAATAGGTGATGCCGCCGCTTCCGGTGCGGCTGTTCATGGTGAGGACATACGACATGTTGGTAGCGTTCGCAATCGTGACCTGCATCGTGGCTCGTTCCACCAGCATGCCATTGATCACGGTATTGAATGTCAACGAACCATCCTCTGCGATGTCCGGTCCGCAGCGCCAGAGATCGCCATTGATATTGTAGTAATAAATTGTACCTGTACCTCCAGCTGGATTGGGAACTGTGATGGCGAGGTAAGGGTTGGAGACGGAAGAACACTCTCCGCTGCCGTTCGCCAAGCTCACGCTCAAGCCTTCCCTTACTTCCGTATCGACAAAGTAACTGACGCGACCCCAATGATCACGTAAGCGTTGAATCGCCTCCTGGCTGGAATTGGAGCGAATATCACTGGTGAGCACACGAGCCGCTGCTGCCAGAATCACCGCACCGATGGCTGCCGCCACCAGCAGTTCCACGAGCGTGAGGCCAAACGGTCGAGCCAGTCTGCGGAGGTGAGGCTGGGCGAAGAATGGATTCATCAGAATGCTCCTGGGTAGGTGCAATTGCCACTCGCAGAGGTGTCGTTGGTGCCGATTCGCACCACCCCAAGTGGTGAGCTGAGCTGGACACAGCGCATCGGTGGTTCACCATTGAGAGCAATCGTGATCTCCAGATCGTTCTGGTTGTCATTTGCCAATCCACGTGTCGTGCCACGTGGCGTAAAGGTGAACGTGGCGGGATCAGCGCTGATCGCATACACATCATTGCCGGCATTGGAAAGGATGCGTAGTGGTTGCTGGCTCATGCAGGTGTTGGGCACCGTGACGGCTGCCGTGGTGACCGGTGCTGCAGAAGCGATCACTGAACCGGCGGTGGCCTGGGTGGCGGTCTGGATCGTCACACGACAGCCGGTGCCCTTCAGCGCCGAGCGTCGCACCGCCTCAAGCCAGCCATTCAATTCCAGCGCCACCGCATTCACCCTGCTTCGTCTCCACTCATTCATCCCGAATCCATTCATCACCACTGCCGAGAGGATGCCCAGTACCGCAACGGTGATCAGCAGCTCCGAGAGAGTGAAGCCAACGGCAACCAGTCTGCGGCCATGATCACGACGTTCCATGGCTCAGATGCGCGGACACCAGGCCACAGTGGCGGGGCTGAGGGTCATCTGGCGCATCATTTCGTTGGTCTGGAGATTGGTATACGTCACCGTATACCGGTGAGCGCCGCCCTGCGTGGTGGCATCCACTGCGATGGTTCGCTGCAATTCGGAGGGAATGGGAGCGGCCAGATTGGCTTCAATCAGAGTCTTGAGTGGAGTGACCAGATCAAGGTTGTTGCGATATCGGCATCGGTCTTGGATGGCCTCAAGGGCTGTTTCGGCCGCATCTGCCACCCCATCATGGTTGCTGTCAGGTTGCGAGAGGCTGGGCACTGGATCGGGAAAGAAATCGTTGCGGCCCATGTCACCCGTGCCGGCAAGAATCTCGCAGGTGCCGCTCGCGCAGGTGTAGCGATCATTGTAGCGCTGGATCAGGGCAAGATCAGCATCAATGGCGGCTTCCTGTTGATAACGCTGGCCTGTGCGGAAGCTGTTCATACTGCTGGTCACGGAGATGGTCACTGCGCCCACGAGGGTGATGAGCAGGATCACGCTGGAGATCAGCAGCTCAACTAGGTTGAAGCCATCGTTGCCGCGGCGGTTGTTCGCAGCCGCTGCCAAGCGAGTTCGAAGCAACAGGCTGGCCATTAAAAGAACTGAAGTGACTTGGTTGCGCGGGTCACATAGTCGACCATCGGAAACTCCTGGGTGGGGGCTGTTCCACCCATGCCCATCAAATCAAGAACCTGTGAGATGCCAGAGCCAGGGATGATGAAGGTGATGTTGCCATTAGAGCCGAGTTGATCGACCCACATCACACCTTCAAAACTGCCATTGCCCCCAATGGTGACGTCGCCATTGGGGAAATAGGCAAACAGCTTCAAGGCCGCAGCGCTGCCATTGCCGATGCTCACCAGCTGGTGCGGGCTGCAGGTCCGTGTGCTGGATGGCTGGCAGCCGAAGAAGGTCAAATCGGTGATATCGGAGGGAACGCTGCCGGTATTGCTGGAATTGATATGAATAAAGCCACCGTTGTTGCGCATGTCAATCGTTTTGGTGCTGCCGCTCTGGCTGTTGGGGAAGTAGAGGCGGATCGGCCCACCGCGCGTATCCACGGAAAGGGTGCGGTTGTTTTGACCGAAATCAAGGGTGTTGATGCTGCAGGTGGTGACCGGTGGGGTAGCCGTATCACGCATGCACACACTGCGAAAGTTGGCCGGCCAACTGGACAGCGCTACCCCTGTATCGAGCAAGAGGTTGCCGCCACTATTGGGTAACCCATTATCATCGAGATCTAGATTGCAGAGTGCCGTGTTCTGATCCAGGCAGATTGTGATCGGTGGCGTGGGAATGCGTGGCATCTTCGCATCCACCACTTTCACGCCTGTGCCCAGATTCTGGTTCACACTCACGCTGCAGGTGCTGGAGGCAATGCAATACACAAAGGGGATCTGGTCTCCGTCGCCTGTGATGATGCTGGCGGAGCTGCCCAGGATGGTGATCTCTCCGGTGTCGTTTTCCGCCGCGCCACCCACGATGCCGATACCGATCGTGGGGCAGGGTCTGGTATCCACACCGAAGGCGCCGCCATAGCCTCCCAGGGAGCCCCAGCAGCATTTCGGCACCACTTCAAAGGTGCGCCTCAGGGTGGTGGTGGCAATCAGGGTGTTGTTGCGATAGGCCATGCCGCGCACCGTGATCGTGAGCTCACCGGCGCGAGCCGGGAATTCAGCGGTACCGGTTCCATCCGGGTCGTATCCGGTGGTGACTTTGAAACTCTCGGTGCCATTCGCATCGGAATCATTGCGGCTGCTGGGGCTGCCAGGTTCCATCTCGCTGGAAGCCGCTGGTTGGCTGATACTCACCAGCTGGAAGCGGCGATCTGCATCAATGGTCTGTTGTGCTTTGGGATCGGTCCCGGCAGGAAACGCACCATTGAGCAGTGGCAGAGCGGTGGTGCAGAACGATCCGGTGATCGCTTCGTTGGTGGAATTCTCGATGTAGGTGCGGCTCTGGGTGTCCAGCACCGAGGCATTCACCAGCAGTCTGCGGTTTCGCTCCCGGTTCAGCTCACTCACGATCCGCGTCATCCCGATCTCGGCCGCCTCCCTGGCTTCGCGGCTCTGGGCCTGCCAGGCGGCACCCATCCAGCCGAAGCTGATGCGGCCCATGGTCGCCACTCCCGTGAGCAGCACCCCGAGGGAGAGCAGGAAGACGATCACAAGCGAGAAGCCCTGTTCGGAGGTGGGCGACCCTGGTTGCTGCCGGTTCATGGAACTCACCCGACCCCTTCCGCCTCTTCACCCTAGATCCGCTGCTGCACGCGCACCACGACTGGCTGGCTAGTCAACGCCAGCACAAAGCGCCTCAGGCAAGTTTACTCCCGAGGCTGGTTGATGCGATCAGTTGATGCGATCAAGATTCATCACTTTGTCCCAGGCTGCAATGAAATCCGCCACGAACTTCTCGGCGCCATCGTTCTGCGCATAGACCTCCGCGATCGCCCGCAGCTGAGAGTTGGAGCCGAAGACCAGGTCCACCCGGGTGCCGGTCCAGCGCAGCTCGCCGCTGTGGCGGTCGCGGCCTTCGAAGGTTTGGGCATCACCGGCCTTGGCGGTTTCGGCGATGGGTGTCCAGACCGTGCCCATGTCGAGCAGGTTCACGAAGAAGTCGTTGCTGAGGGTGCCGAGCCGCTGGGTGAACACGCCGTGGGGTGAGCCGCCAGTGTTGGCCCCCAGCACCCGCAGGCCACCCACCAGCACCGTGAGCTCCGGAGCGCTGAGGGTGAGCAACTGGGTCCGGTCGATCAGCAACTCCTCGGCCCGCATTGCGATGGCGCGCTTCTGGTAATTGCGGAAGCCATCGGCCTGGGGCTCCAGGGGCTCGAAGGAGGCGGCATCGGTCTGCTCCTGGGAGGCATCGGCCCGGCCCGGCCTGAAGGGCACGGAAACTTCATGGCCGCCGGCCCGGGCAGCCTGCTCCACGGCGGCGCAACCCGCGAGCACGATCAGATCCGCCAGGGAGATACGGGTGCCAGGGGCTGGCGTGGCGCTCTGGGCTGCGATCTGCCTGGCGTTGAACTGCTGCTGGATGCCTTCGAGCACCGCCAGCACCCTGGCCAGCTGCTCGGGCTGGTTCGCCTCCCAGCTGTTCTGGGGTGCCAGGCGGATCCGGGCGCCGTTGGCGCCACCGCGCTTGTCGGAGCCGCGGTAGGTGGAGGCCGAAGCCCAGGCGGTGGCCACCAGTTCCGGCACCGACAGCCCCGAGGCCAGCACCTGATCCTTCAGCTCGGCGATGGCGGCTGCATCGATCAGGGGATGATCCACGGCCGGAATCGGGTCCTGCCAGATCAGGTCTTCGGCGGGAACTTCGGGGCCGAGGTAGAGCGCCTTGGGCCCCATGTCGCGGTGGGTGAGCTTGAACCAGGCGCGGCCGAAGGCGTCGGCGAAGGCCTGCTGATCCTGGTGAAAGCGGCGGGCGATCGGTTCGTAGATCGGATCGAAGCGGAGCGACAGATCGGCGGTGGTCATCATCGGCCGGTGCCGCTTGCTGGGGTCGTGAGCGTCGGGGATCAGGTGTTCCTCGCGCACATCTTTGGCCCGCCACTGCCAGGCACCGGCCGGGCTTTTCTCCAGCTCCCACTCGTAGCCGAACAGCATCTCGAAATAGCCCCGGTCCCAGGTGGTGGGGTTGGGCTTCCAGGCGCCCTCGATGCCGCTGGTGGTGGCATCGGCGCCCTTGCCGCTGCCGAAGTGGTTGTTCCAGCCCAGCCCCTGCTCCTCGAGGCTGGCCCCTTCCGGGGCGGGCCCCATCAGCTCCGGACTGCCGGCGCCGTGGGCCTTGCCGAAGGTGTGACCGCCGGCCACCAGGGCCACGGTTTCCTCGTCGTTCATCGCCATGCGGGCGAAGGTTTCGCGCACATCCCGGCCGGAGCCCACCGGATCGGGTTCGCCATTGGGGCCTTCGGGGTTCACATAGATCAGCCCCATCTGCACGGCAGCCAGGGGGTTCTCCAGCTCGCGCTCGCCGCTGTAGCGCTCATCGCCCAGCCAGGTGGTTTCGCGGCCCCAGTAGATGTCGTCTTCCGGTTGCCAGATATCGACGCGGCCGCCGCCGAAGCCGAAGGTGGGAAAGCCCATCGATTCGAGGGCACAGTTGCCCGTGAGGATGATCAGATCAGCCCAGGAGATGCGGTTGCCGTATTTCTGTTTGATCGGCCAGAGCAGACGGCGAGCCTTGTCGAGGTTGCCGTTATCGGGCCAGCTGTTGATCGGCGCGAAGCGCTGGTTGCCGGTGCAGGCGCCACCGCGGCCGTCGGCGGTGCGGTAGGTGCCGGCGCTGTGCCAGGCCATGCGGATGAACAGACCGCCGTAGTGGCCCCAGTCGGCCGGCCACCAGTCTTGCGAATCGGTCATCAGGGCATGCAGATCGCGCTTGAGGGCAGCGAAATCCAGCTGGCTGAAGGCCTCGGGGTAGTCGAACGCTTCGCCCAGAGGGTTGGAGGCCGGGCTGTGCTGGTGCAGGATCCCCAGGTTGAGCTGCTGCGGCCACCAGGCCTGGTTCGCGGACCCTCCGGCTGCGGCGGTGGTCGTTGCGCGCCCCGCAAACGGGCACTGGCCAAGCTCAGTCATCGCGGTGCGGCAGCGGGCAGACGACGTCCATGGGGTGGAGTCGTTCCCCTCAACCGTATGCACCCCGGGCTGGAGGGTCAGGCGCCCATCACATTCCGTAGTGGCTCTGGATCAAGTTGAGGCCCTGGATCGAGCCTGACCACGACATTGCCCCGCTTGCGCCCAGTGTCGACATAGCGATGCGCCGCCACCATCTGCTCGAACGGATAGCAGCGATCCATCACGGGCCGGTAGGCCCCCGTCTCCGCCAGATCTGCCAGGGTTGCCACGTCTTCAGGGCGCACAGTGGCGGGCCCGGCGATCACCCGCCGGCCCGAGATCAGCGATTGCCAGCCGCTCAGCAGCATGGCGGGCAGATCCGCCACCAGCAGCAGCAGACGCCCGCCAGGCTTGAGCGAGCGCCGGCAACGTTTGAATGGAGCCGTGCCGACGGCGTCCATGATCACGTCGTAGCGGTTGCCGTTCTGGGTGAAGTCTTGCTGGGTGTAGTCGATCACGTGCGTGGCACCGAGCGAGCGCACCAGATCCAGGTTGGCGGTGCTGCACACCCCCGTCACCTCGGCGCCGATGTGCCTGGCCAGCTGCACGGCTGCGGTGCCAACGGAGCCAGACGCACCATTGATCAGCACCCGCTCGCCCGGCTGGAGTTTCGCCCGGCGAAGGAAATCCAGCGCCGTGGTGCCGCCGAAGCAGAGGGCAGCGGCCTCCTCGAAGGAGAGGGTGCTGGGTTTCGCTGCCACAGCACCATCTTCCGGTAAGCAGCGGTACTCCGCATGGCAGCCCAGGGCGGTATCGCTGAAGCCAACCACGGGGTCGCCAACTTTGAAGAGGCTCACCTCCCCGCCCACGGCTTCCACGACCCCAGCCAGTTCGGTGCCCAGGATCGGTTGTCGGGGACGCCGGATGCCTGCCACCAAGCGGATGATCAGGCCAAAGCCAGCCGGCACCTCAAGGCTGCGCATTCTCCAGTCGCCTGAGCTCACGGTTGTGGCATGGATCCGGATCAGGATTTCATTGGGCTTGGGGGTGGGTTTGTCGACTTCCTGGAGGTGGAGGACTTCGGGTGGGCCGTAGTGGTTGTAGGTGAAGGCTTTCATGGGTGGCGTGATTGCGAATCGAATGCAGGTGTTTCACCGTGCGAGGTCTGCGATCTTTGGGGGGCTTGATTGTGATTAAGCAGTATCATTCAGGCAATGGCGTGCTCGGCCCGGGCATCCTGCTGGCCCGCAGGGATTTAGAGAAAGCTGAACAGCGATCAGCCGACTCCATCCCATCTGGGGTGAGTATCTTCACCCACAGCCGCCTGCTGACAGAATTGCAGCTGCTCTGGGTACAGGCCTTGCTCTCGACAGTAGGTACTGAATTCGGTGGCATTCATGCCAGCGGTAGTGAGTACCTCCGTGACTTGTCGGTGGCCCCCCAGCTCTCAGGACCCTTCTCTGATCCCGGCACCCTGTCTGACGGACGCAAAACGTCGCATCTTGGCAACAGGATGGCCCTCAGGTCAATGGGTGGTCAGGGAGCCATCAGGCTTCTGAATTGGTGTGCGACCCGAGGGCCAAGGCGTGGTGGAGACTCAACTGGAACCAGAAACAAACGTAGGCCAAGCCACGCCTGATCAATCGCTGCAGAAAGCCCTTGGAAACTTAAGGAATGGTGAGCCATTGCCACAAAAGCGCTAAACATGCCCTTAGAGGATGGTCGTGTGGAGTCGATGTTTTAAGTGACTTCCCACTAGGAGCAATCCCTCGCTAAGTCCAAATCGATTCCGCGGCAAGGCATCCACGTCATGATTACTTCAGGCTTAATGCCGTTTGCTTCAGATTTGACATATTTGGCATGAAGCCCAAAGGCACCTATGCTGACAGCAGTCATTTTTGAGCCATGAACGCCAAATCAAAGCTCGCCTTGCTTCGCACCCTCAGCAAAGAGCGAAAAGGCCTTGCCAAGGGTTTCACCTTGGTGGAACTGATGATTGTGGTGGCCGTGATCGGCATTCTTTCTGCCGTTGCATTGCCTCAATACCTACAAGCCCGGAATGCAGCTATAGCCGGATCTGCAATCGGTGAGGCTATTGGCATAGCCAAGGAGTGCGCAACGTTTGCAGCATCTGACATTGGCGCAGCACCCACTTTGGCGGCGGGTGCTTCTGTTGTGGCGACCACTGCTTGCACTGTTGATGGTGGTGTATACACGGCAACATGGCCGGCAGGTGTTGTTGGTGTCCGATGCTTAAATCAAATATCTACTGCTGCAAATACTACGGCAACAGTTACTATTGCTGCCAATGGGGCAATGTCTTGCGTGATTAGTTAGTGGTGGTTAACGGGTTGCCGAAGGCTTTGCATAAAGTCATTTAAAATCCCTTGCCATCACTAGGGAGAATTCATTTCCATTTTATGCATTTGCTGCGCTCATCAACTGCGGGGAGCTATTCCCCGCTTTTCTTGAGTAAATGCATTCTTGGGGTGCTCGAATGATCGCCAGTCAGTAAATATGGTTAAATCGCCTTGGTTTAGGAAATATTTGTATAAGTCAGTGGGTTAAGAGTACTTTTGGAGCTAGCGGCAATGATTCGCATACCTTCAGAACAAGAAATCTGTTCTCAACCGACTGGCTGACTCGGTTTTGCGAGAATCCTCTTGATCTCTTCTTGATAAAGATTATGCATACGAGCGGTATGGAATGCAGTCAGCAAATAGATGAATTTCTTGATTCTGTGCAGGATCTTGGAGCTCCAACAACTATTTAAACCTAGCAGTGAAGAGCTGGAGTTCCTGGTAAGTGACCGGAGCTTCTTTGAGGACTTTATCGGTCGAGGCGCTCCAGCGGCAGGGCCACGATGCGAGCGCTGGTCTCGGCATTGAGGCTGCCGTAGCGGCGATTCAACAGCCGCAGAATCACACTGGCTTCGCCGATGGTTTGACCGCGGGCTTGGCTGCGGGCTTCACCGAGACCAAAGATCTCTTGGTAGACGCGGCTCTGGCTGAAATCCTCAAGGTTGAAGCCGCTCATGGCACAAATCTCCAGAATGCTGAGTCCACTCAGGCGTGCTGTAACGATCGAGGGGATCAGCTCGGCTTCTTCCAGTCTGCCGCTCACCCACTCCCGCAGGCTCGATCGCCTGTAGTAGCTGGAGCTCCGGAGCTATCAGCAGGGCGACCAGCTTGACGGGCACACACTTAAAATAGGCCCTGAGGCCTGGGCCGCGAAAGCCTCGATCCAGCACTCTCCATCATCCGAGAATCCTGAACTGACAAAGGTGCCTGTTTGATCCGCCTCTGAAGTGGACAGAACTGACCCTACGCTGATCCAATCGTTGGAGGTTTCCGTGGCCATTGCGGTGCCCGTGTTGTTGCAACCGGCACCTCTGCGGCTTGCGGCTGGATGTCCTTGGCCCTGGCCTGAACCCGGAACGGCTCCGAGCAGCGTTGCAGGCGCTCGGCCGCGTCCCTTTGCGTGGTGTAAATCCCGAGGCCCGATTGCCCTGGACTGAGGGAGAACAGGGGTGAATGACGGGCTGTCATTCTCGAGGCGCATGTGCACCTCGTTGTTTCACGATGAATCCAG
>NZ_JAYGID010000012.1:0-22705 GCF_034931685.1 Synechococcus sp. CCY9202 | reverse complement strand
CCCTGGCTGGCGAGGCGGATCTGCGCGGGCTGGCCGACCTTTGGCCCGGTCGCATCGCCCTGCCCTGGGCCCCGGCGGCCACGGCCTCCGAGCGGCAAGTCCTTGATTACCGCGCCTGGCAGCCTGGGGAGCCGCTGCGGCCTGACGGCTGCGGCATCCCGGCGCCCTCGGATCCGCAGGCAACGCTGGATCCGGCGGAGCTGGCGCTGCTGCTGGTGCCGGCCCTGGCGGTGGATCGCCGCGGCCTTCGCCTCGGCTATGGCGGTGGTTGGTACGACCGCCTGCGGATCCTGCCCGCCTGGGGGGATGTGCCGGCGCTGGTGGTGCTGCCCCAGGGTTGTGTGGTGGAGGCGCTGCCGGCCGATCCCTGGGACGTGCCCTTCCAGGGCTGGCTGAGCGAAACCGGGCTGGTGCTGGTGCCCAAGCCCTGACCCTCAGGGTTCACCCCTCAGCCCCCACAATCATTGCAACCTTGTAACTCCTGGGCGCCAGGCCACTGAGGACGCCGTGAATTTGGCAGGATCAGAACCTCGAAGTTCTGGTCGAGCCGGTTCTGATGCGTTCTCCCGCCCTCTCCGCCCTGACCGATTCAGCCCCCGAGCGTGTGCTCGCCTCGGAGCTCCAGGCCCGCGGACAGGCTGGTGGGTCATCCAGCGATGCCCTCTCGCTGATGGTGAGTTCGATGGTGAGGATGGTGCAGGCCGGAAAAAGCAGCGATAGTCGCTGGAAAGCGTCCTGAGGTTCCCCATGCGTCTCCGTGCCGTCGCGGTTCTGGTTCCGGCAGTGGCCGGAATCCTGCTCAACCCCTGTGCCGCCAGGGCCCATGCCGTGGAGAGCAGTCTGGAGCGCCTCAGCAGCCTCAACGACGACATGATGTTGCAGAGCCACTTTTCCAGTGGAGCGCCCGTCGCCGAAGCCCTGGTGCGGCTGATGCCACCCGGTGGCGGTGATCCGATTCTGGTGGGCCGTACCGACACCCAGGGCAAGCTGCGTTTCCAGCTGCCCGCGTCGATGGCCAACGCCGAAGACTGGGAAGTGCAGGTGGATGGGGGATCCGGCCATCGCGACTACATCGAACTGCCTGCCAAGGGCGACAACCAGGTTCGTCAGGTCACCAGCCCCCTCGGGATCGACGCCGCCTGGCAGCAGGAGCTCCGTTCTCCCGGCGTGCCACTGATCACCATTGGCCTCGCCTCGCTTGGAGGCCTCCTCTCGGCCGGGACCCTGGTGCGTCTTGCCCGGCTGGGCAGCCGCCGCCAGGGCTGAGCCGATGGCCAGCGGAAGTCCCTCCCTCGACCGCATCGTCGAGAAGCTCGGCAGCACCGCCGAGCCCAGACGCCGTTACGAATACGTGCTCTGGCTGGCCAAGAAGCTGGCGCCGTTGCCCGATCAGTTCCGGCAGGACGCCTACAAGGTGAAGGGCTGTGTGTCTCAGGTGTTCGTGGTGGGGGAGCTGGTCGATGGAACGCTGCACTGGCAGGGTGATTCCGACGCCCAGATCACCAAGGGCCTGCTGGCCCTGTTGATCGAGGGTCTTGAAGGGCTGACGCCGGCGGAGGCCGCTGCGGTGGATCCCGCCTTCATCGCCGCCACCGGGCTGCAGGCGAGCCTGACCCCATCTCGGGCCAACGGGTTTCTCAACATCCTGCGGATGATGCAGTCCCAGGCCGTGAGGCTGGGCCAGCCTGCTGCACAAGACGAGGCCGGTGCTCAGGGCGAAGATCCGGCGCTGGGCAACGCTCCGGCCCTGGGCAACGGTTGAATTCAGAGCGGATTTCTAGGATCAGTGGTTTGAGGGGCGTCAGCGACATGACCATCGGCATCGGCTTGCTCGGTCTGGGGACGGTGGGAGCCGGTGTCGCCGCGATTCTCAGCAGCCCCGAAGGCCGCCATCCCCTCGTGGGCCAGCTGGCCCTGCGTCGTGTGGCGGTGCGGGATCTGAGCCGGCCTCGCCCCGTGGACCTGGCCCCGGAGGTACTCACCACAAGCCCGGAAGCGGTGGTGGACGATCCGGCGGTGGACATCGTGGTGGAGGTGATGGGAGGGCTGGAGCCCGCCCGCTCCCTGATCCTGCGGGCCATCGCTGCCGGTAAGTCTGTGGTGACCGCCAACAAGGCCGTGATCGCCCGCTATGGCGAGGAGATCGCCGCTGCCGCCGCCGCACGGGGCGTCTACGTACTGATCGAGGCGGCTGTCGGAGGCGGCATTCCGATCATCGAGCCGCTGAAGCAGTCGCTGGGCGGCAACCGCCTGCAACGGGTCAGCGGCATCATCAACGGCACCACCAACTACATCCTGTCCAGGATGGCTGAGGAGGGGGCCGCCTATGACGCCGTGCTCGCCGATGCCCAGCGCCTGGGCTATGCCGAAGCCGATCCCGCCGCCGATGTGCAAGGCGGCGACGCGGCCGACAAGATCGCCATCCTCACCGGGCTCGCCTACGGCGGCAGCGTGCCCAGGGCCTCGATCCCCACGGAGGGGATTGACCGGCTCGACTCCCGCGACGTGGCCTACGCCGCTCAGCTGGGCTTCGTGGTGAAGCTGCTGGCCGTCGCCCAGCACCTCGGCACCGCAGACGATGGCACCGAGCTGCTGGACGTGCGGGTCCATCCCACCCTGCTGCCCAGACAGCACCCTCTTGCAGGCGTGCATGGCGTCAACAACGCCATTCTGGTGGAAGGCGATCCGGTGGGCCAGGTGATGTTCTATGGCCCAGGCGCTGGTGCCGGGCCCACCGCCTCGGCCGTGGTGGCCGACATCCTCAACATCGCCGGCATTCGCCAGGTGGGTGGTGCGCCGGGCCAGCTCGATCCCCTGCTGGCGGCAGGCAGCTGGCGCCCCTGCCGCCTAGTGGACGGGTCCCAGACGCGGCATCGCAACTATGTGAGACTCCAGACCCGCGATCAGGCCGGTGTGATCGGCAGGATCGGCACCTGCTTCGGCGATGCGGGCGTCTCCCTGCAGTCGATCGTGCAATTCGAGGGGCAGAACGGCGCAGCTGAAATCGTGGCGATCACCCACGAGGTGCTGGAGCAGCATTTCCGCACCGCTCTCGATGCGATCGAAGCGCTGGCCGAAGTGGAGGCGGTGGCTGCCTGCCTGCGCACCCTCTGACCCCCCTGGCGAAGCACCCCGTCGATGCGGCAGAGTGACGGCCAAACACTGAAGCAATCCTGAAGAAAAGAGGCACCACCCAGCCTCAGGCAACGCCCCTCAGCCCCCGAGTCCAGGTCGCCATCCCCTCACCGACCGGCTACCCAGTAGCCGAGCGCACAACCCCGCCCCGCCGCCATCGGAAGGGTGGGGGAACCGCCGGACATCCGGGAGCGTTGTTTCTTTCCTCCCCCGACCATGACCTTCACGTCCACCCCCCCGCATCAGGGCGATTGCATCCGGATCTGCGGCGATGATCAGCAGCTGTATCAGGTGATCGGCGTTGATCAGGCCGGGAACCGCTGCTGGCTGCGCCGCTGGCCCCTTGCCCGCCATGGCTGCCCGGTTTTTGAGTTGCCTCTTCAGCAGCTCCAGCCCGGCTGCGTCACGCCAGCCCCTCATCGTCCCCAGCCTTTCGCGTCCCGTTCCTGAGACCCGCCCTGCCGGATTGTCTCTCTGCAGATGGTCAAGCCATCGTTGAAGGCGACAGAGTCCTGCCCATCACAGGCGGTCCGTTGGCCTTGAATGGCCCCACTCGAGCGGTGACCTTGTCCCCAGCTCTGTCTGATTCCGTCTTCGCCTCTGCTCTGTCGGCACCGGACCTCCCCATTTCCAGAGTCCTGGCCCCTGTCCGCTGCCTCCGCTCACACCCGGGATCTCTGCTGCCGCTGCTGGCCCTGGCGCTGCTGGTGCCCCTGTTGGCTTCCTGCCAGCCGCAGCGCACGCCCACCCGTCTAGTGGTGGCGACCAAGAGCCGCATCGATTCCGTTGATCCTGCCAAGGCCTCCCGGATCGGAGCGATGCAGGTGCTCAGCGCCCTGGGTGACCCCCTCTACGCGATCACCGCCGAAGGCCGCATCGAACCCCGGCTGGCCACGGCCCTTCCCACGATCAGCAGTGATGGCCTGAGGGCCCGCATCCCCCTGCGCCGAGGTGTGCTCTTCCACGACGGCACTCCCTTTGATGCCGCCGCGCTGGTGTTTTCGCTGAAGCGCTTCATGGCGATCGGCACCCTCGGCTATCAGCTGAGCGATCGGGTCAAGGAGGTGCGGGCCAGCGGCAGCCACGAGGTTGAACTGGAACTCCATCAACCCTTCAGCCCCCTGCCGCGGTTGCTGTCGGCCATTTTTCTGACGCCGATCTCCCCCACCGCCTATCGCAACCACCCGGACAAGCCTCTGAACGAGCGCTTCGTGGGTACGGGGCCCTATCAGCTCACCTTCTTCGGCGGCCAGCAGGTACGGCTCACCCCCTGGCGCCGCTACTGGGGGCCAAAACCTGCCAACGACGGCATGGATCTGGTCACCCTGAGCAACTCCACCGCCCTTTTCGGAGCGCTGCGCAGCGGCGAAGTCGACGTTCTGCTCTCCAGTGGCCTGGAGATCGACCACGAACAGGCCCTGCGGCGCGATGCCCTGGCTGGTCGGCTGCATGAGGCCCGCGGCCCGGCACTCTCGATCGGCTTCCTGTCGCTGCTCACCGACCAGCCGCCCCTGGACAATCCCAGCCTGCGCCAGGCCATCGCCCACAGCCTCGATCGGCAGACGATCAGCCGCCGGGTGAGCCTGGGGCTGCGGCCGCCCCTGCGTCAGTTGGTGCCCCCCAGCCTGCCGGGTTCCGATCCCAGCGCCTGGCCCGCCTACGACCCCGCCGAGGCGCGTCGCCTGTACCGCGCGGCTGGATACTGCGACGGCAAGCGCTTCATCCTGCCGCTCACCTTCCGCTCTGACATCCCCAGTGACCGACTGTTCGCCCTCACCTGGCAGGCGCAGTTGCGCCGTGATCTGGGCGATTGCGTGACCCTGGAGGTGAGCGGCATGGAATCCACCACCGCCTACGACCAGCTCGCCAATGGAGCCCTGGTGCTGTTCTTCTACGACTGGATCGGCGACTATCCGGACGCCGAGAATTTTCTCGCCCCCCTGCTGAGCTGCCAGGAGCCCCAGGGGAACCGCTGTGCCAAGGGCAACAGTGCCCTGAGCGGCTCCTTCTGGACCGCCCCTGGCCTGGATCTGGAGCTGGTGCGCAGCAGCCAGGTGGAAGGCCCTGAGCGGATTGCCCTGTTGCGTGCCATCCAGCGGCGCACCGCTGCCGCCGTTCCTTACCTACCGGTGTGGCTGATGGAGGAGGGAGCCTGGAGTGGTGCCGGGGTGAGCCCACCCCTCTTTGATGGATCCGGACGGGTGCGGCTGGAGGCACTGCATCGGCTTGGCCATGGAACGGACACCCGTTCCGGAGGGGAGGCCGGCCGATGAGTCGCCGCAACGAGCTGCTGCGCTATCTGGGGGCCCGCCTGGCCCTGGCGCCCCTGATGCTCTGGCTGATCGCCAGCCTGGTGTTTCTGTTGCTGCGGGTGGCGCCGGGTGATCCGATCGATGCCCTGCTTGGCCCCAAGGCTCCCGCCGCCGTGCGCGCGGCCCTGCGCCAGCAGCTGGGGCTCGATCAGCCACTGACGGTGCAATACGGCCACTTCATCACGAATCTCCTGCACGGGGACATGGGCCTGTCCCAGGCAAGCCAGGAGCCGGTGGCGGCGATCATTCGTCAGAGTCTGCCGGCCAGCCTTGAGCTGGGAGTCACGGCCCTGCTGCTGGCGGCGGTGGTGGGTCTGGCCGTGGGCTTCAGCGGCATCGCCCGGCCGGAGGGAAAACTCGACCTGGCCGGACGCCTCTACGGCATCGGCACCTACGCCCTGCCGCCGTTCTGGGCGGCGATGCTGGTGCAACTGGTGTTTGCCGTCTGGCTGGGCTGGTTGCCGGTGGGCGGCCGTTTTCCTCCCTCCCTGCTGCCCCCCACAGGCACCGGCTTCTACCTGCTCGACAGTCTCAGGGCGGGCAACTGGAGCCAGCTGCAGGGCACGGTGCGCCATCTGACGCTTCCCGCCGCCACCCTCGGCCTGCTGCTCAGCGGCATCTTCGACAACGCCCTGCGCCTCAACCTGCGCCGAGCCCTCGACTCCGACTACGTGGAGGCGGCCCGCAGCCGCGGCCTGGGGGAGGCGCGGGTGGTGCTGCGCCATGCCCTGCCCAATGCCCTCCTGCCCGTGCTCACCATCACCGGCATCACGGTGGCCTCCCTGATCGGCGGGGCCCTGCTGATCGAGGTCACCTTCTCCTGGCCCGGCATCGCCTTCCGGCTTCAGGAGGCGATCAGCCAGCGGGACTATCCCGTGGTTCAGGGGATCGTGGTGGTGGTGGCGGCGCTGGTGGTGATGGTCACGGTGCTGGTGGATCTGCTGGTGGCCCTGCTGGATCCCCGCATCCGCTTCTGAGCCCGTGGCTTTGCAGTCAGGGTGCCGCCATCAGCGGTTCAGATCCTGCTGCCAGTGGCGGGCCGCGGCGGCGTCGAGCACGTAGGCGCCGATTCCCTCCTGCAGTCGGTGCTGGGGTGGAAGCAGATCGGGGCCGTTCAGGCCCTGGAGGAACTCGACGCTGAGCCGCAGGATCAGGTTCTGGACCCGCTGCGGTTCCACCCCCACCAGCTCTTCGCCCAGCTGGAAGAGGGCCTCCCCCCGGCGTGAGACCCGCACGGGCGAGAAGTGGCTGCCGCCATCCACCACCACCAGGCGGCTTCGGGGCTGGCTGGAGGGCAGAAACAGCGCGAGCTGCTCGTTCACCGGTGGCGTGATCAGATCGAGACTGCCGCCCACCATCAGCAGCGGCACGCTGAGGTTTTCGAGCCCCCGCCCGGGCCAGAGCAGGCTGCCGAAGCCGTTGAACACCACCACGCCCCGCAGGGGCCTCTCCCGAAGGGAGGGTGGCGGGTGCAGCTCCAGCGACAGATCCGCCATCTGGCACTGCAGCAGCCGCGAGAGGTTGGTGATCGGCAGGCGGCGCAGGGCCTCGCGGCAGCGGCGCTCCAGCCCGGGCTCCGGCGCGGGACCGCTGGCCAGCAGGGCGGTCATGGCGCCCAGGGAATGGCCCATCAGCACGACGCCATCTCCCAGTGGCGGCAGCGGGCCATGGGCCTCCGCCGCCAGCACGGCCTCCAGATCGGCCAGTCGATCCGGCAGGGTTTCGGCCCCTGGCGGGGGCTGTGATCCGGCCAGCAGGGCCCGCATCGCCCCGGCATCGCTGCCAGGGTGTTGCAGCACCACGGCAGGCCATCCCCGATCCGCCAGGGCGGCTGCCAGCCAGCCCAGCTGCTCGGAGTTGCCTCCCAGGCCTGGCATCAGCAGAACCCAGGGGCCTGCTGGAGCCGCCGTGCTACGGCCACGCCAGAGTTCCAGCGGCAGGGGATCGTCGCGGTGGGCCACCGGCAGCAGCAGGGGCTGCATCTGCACCTCCGGCGCATCGCTGAAGGCCAGGGGACGCTCCTGGCGGTCGGGCAGCTCCATGCGCCGCAGCCGCCCCAGGGCCCGCTGCTGCAGACGCAGCTGATCGCGCCACTGTTCCGCCTGGGTCAGCAGAGTGTCGAGCTGCAGGTGCAGGTCGTCGGTGGGTAGGGCGTCCAGCAGGTCCAGCACGGTGACCTCGCCCCGTTCCTCCAGCAGTCGCCGCAGGCTCTCCTGCAGCAGGGCGCTGGATCCACGGCCCTGGGCGTCGGTGAGCAGGCCGCCTACTTCCACGAGGATCCGCTGGCCGGCCCAGCTGGTGAGCAGTTGCTCGCCGAAGGTTCGGGAGCGCAGCAGGGGGGCCCGCAGCAGGCGGCTGAGGTTGTTGCGACTGCGCCCATCCATCAGCTCCAGCCAGACCGCCAGCTCGCCTTCGCTGAGGTCATCGCCGGAGACGAGCTGACTGTCCGGCCGTCGGGGCCGGCGGCGGCTCCAGGCCTCCAGCTGCTCCAGGTCGATCGGAATCTCCAGACCGTCGAGGTGCACGTGCAGGCGCTCTGCCGCTGCCACGGGCTCGGCCGGCAGCCCGATCAGGCCCAGCAGCAGACTGGCCAGCGCAGACCAGAGACAGCGTGCGCGGTTTGACGGAGGAAACAGCGGAGTCAGAGACGGTTGCAGAAGAGGTGGCCCGAGCGGGCTCCTGGTTTCACCAGTTTCCCGCGCCTCTGCGTGAACTGGTCCTGATCCGGCTGATCGGGTCTCTGGGGGCTGGCGGTGTGGTCTATCTCACTCCGATGGTGTTCCACCAGGCCGACTTCAGCGCCAGCAGCGTCACCCAGGGACTGGCACTGGCGGCCCTGGCCGGCACCGGTGGGCGCCTGCTCTGTGGCCTCCTGCTGGATCGGGGCCTCAACTGCACGGTCCCCGTCCTGATGGCAGTGCTGCTTTCCCTGGCGGGTGACAGCCTGCTGGCGGGAGCCTGGGGCTGGTCAGGCTTCCTGCAGGGCCAGCTGCTGCTGGGGGCGTCCATGGGGCTCTACTGGCCGGCGATCGAGCTGGCGGTGCCCTTGAGCTGCGAGCCGGTGTCTTCGGCACGGGGCTATGCCCTGGCACGCAGCGCTGATGCGGCCGGGATCGCAGCGGGGGCGCTGCTCGGGGCCCTGCTGGCCTGGGGCGGCCGGTTGCGGGGCATCTATCTGGTGGACATTGCCTGCCTGGTTGTGATGGCCCTGCTGCTGCTGCTGCGTCCTCTGCCCGATCCGAGGCCCCGATCCCTTTCCAGGACTGGTGACACCTGGCGCAGCTGGCTGCCTCCTCTGCTGCCGTTGCTGGCACTGACGGTGCTGGCCACAGCGATGCCGGCGCTGATGCAGAGCGCCCTTCCGCTCGACTTAGTGCGCGGCGGGCTGCAGCGGCCACCCCTTCCGGATAGCCAGGGCGCCCTGATGATCGGATTGCAGCTGGCATTGCTGCTGCTGCTGCAGTGGCCCGTGGGGCAGGCCCTGGCCCGTCGACCGGTGGGCACGGGCCTCGGGCTCAGCCTGGTGTGCTTCGCCTGCGGAAGCCTGCTGCTGGCAGTCTCGGCCCTCCACGTGGGTGGAGCCTGGTTGATCATGCTGGCCCAGTTACCCCTGGCGCTGGGTCAGGCTGCCTTCCTGCCGATCGCCAGCGAGGCGGTAGTGGAACTCACACCCCTGAAACACCAGGGGCTTGCCCTGGCACTGTTCTCCCAGTGCTTCGCCGTGAGCGCCCTGACCGCACCCCTTCTGGCCGGCCAACTGCTGGATCGCCAGGGTCATGGCGCCGGCCTTTGGCTGACCATGACTTTGCTGTACCTGGTGGGGTTGCGTCTGGTGCGCCTCCTACACCCCCGTGCCGCCGGCCCCAGGATCTGAGTCCGGCACAGCCGCGGCGCCACGCTCACGCGCGGCGATCCAGGCCTCATGGGGCAAGGGTTCCGTGCCGTATTCCCAGTCGTCGTAGTCGGGATCGTTACGAATCTGTTGATGCACCTCCTTCTGCGCCTCAAAGTTGTGGGGATGCTCCGGGCTGGCGAGATTCTTCGCCGACTCGATCGGTTGGCTCGACGGGGATGGCTGGGATGACGGCATTGCATGCCTCCGCTGTTGACCTGGATTCTTGCCCAGCCGCCACCGATCCGACCACAGGCTGAGATGTGTGTGGCCAGCACGGGGGAAGCATCGAAATTCCGGCAATCTTGCATAGAGTGAAGCAGATCAGCTTCAACGGGCCGTGCAGGAGCCTTGATGACACGGCACGAGGAGCATTCTTCGCAAGACCGTCCCGACCCCGATTCTGATCGGGTGAGTGAGGAGGCACTTGGTCAGTCCTCTGCCGACATCTTGGATCCCGCCCCCCCCCGCCACCTGGATGGGCACCAGTCTGACGAGCCCCATCGGCATCTCTACCTACCCCGGAAGCCCATCCGACCATCCCCCCGGCCCTTTCTGGAGGTGCTTGAGGAAGGTGGGGTCGAGGCGTCCGGTTCACGGGTGGATGCATGGCTACCCGATCTGCACGACCTGATCGAACACGAGCGACTGGATATCCACTTTCAGCCGATCCTGTCGCTGCGTCAGAAGACCGTGGTGGGGGTCGAAGCGCTGGCGAGGCCGCACCGCATGCGCGTGGGTGAAATGTTTGCCAAGGCGGCCGCCGCTGGTCGGCTCCTGGAGCTGGATCGCCTCTGTCGCCGCAAAGCGCTGGAGGCCTACAGGCACTTGCCCACGATTGGCCGGACAAGGCCGCTGCTTTTCGTCAATATTGAGGCTTCGGTGATCGACCGAGCGGTGGTTCACTCGGGATCCATGCTGAGCACGGTGGAGTCCTACGGGATCAATCCCAACGATATCGTGATCGAGGTGAATGAGAGCAAGGTACTCGACCCCGACTCATTAAGGAAGTTTGTGGATGCGCATCGCGATCTCGGCTTCCTTATCGCCATCGACGATCTTGGCGCCGGTGACAGCAACCTCCCACGCATTGCCCAGCTGCGGCCCCACATCATCAAGCTTGACCGCAACTTGATCGCGGGAGTGGATCATGACTTCTTCAAACAGCAAACGATCAAGTCGCTGGTCAATCTCTGCCGCAGCATTGGGAGTCTCGTCCTGGCGGAAGGCGTCGAGACCCTGGAGGAGGTGGATGCCTGCGCCTCTCTCGGCGCTGAGTTATTCCAGGGTTTTCACTTCGATCGCCCCAAGGCTCCTGTCCACCTCGACCTTCCTGCCTTGTTGCCAGCCTTGGTCTCTGCTTCGCAACGGCAGAGGGACAATGCCGTGGATACCCTCCACGCCCGGAAACAAGTTGGCAGCGTCCTACATCGACTCGCCGGAATCGCTTGCGAACGATTGCAGGACTGCACTCCCGAAAATTTTGATTTAGTTCTGAAAGAACTGGTGCAGAACAACCCTGAGATCGAGGCCATTTACCTGTTGGACAGCCAAGGGATTCAGGTGAGCCAAACCCACATGTCCCATCCAGTGATTGGCCTCAAAAGCCGGCTATTCGGTCCAGCTCCCCGCGGCACGGACCACTCTTACAAGGAGTATTTTTTCAGTCTCATCCATGCTGGGCTGCAGCGTTACACCACGGACAGCTATATCAGTCTTGCCACTGGGCGACCTTGTCGCACCGTAACCGTGGTGTTCGAGCATGATTCAGATCAGGCTTTCGTGCTTTGCATCGATTTCAAGGTTTCAACCTGACCCAGGCTTCCATCGCGTGACCCGCAGAACTGCAGGGATCTCTCCCGCCGGCAAGCCTCCTGAGAGGCTGAACCCGATCAGCAAGAACAGAACCAAAGCGGAGTGAAAGCTTGCAACCGTGTTGGCGAATACAAAGCCTTTCACAGCCATGCTCTTACTATAATTTCTCAGGACGCTCGTTGCGAAGCGAGGGTCTGACGTGCTTACTCCTTTCCCAAGGATGGAAGATCCAGCCCCGCGGACTCGAAGGGAGACTACGTCCACCCCACAGGCGCAGATTTCACTCGATACCAGCTTGTCTGAAGAGATTCCACAACAGGATGACCAGACCAGTTGCGATGCCTTGGCAGAGCTGCTGACCAATCAGGATTTATATATTGAATTCCAGCCGATTCTTTCGCTCCGCCATCAATCTGTTGTTGGAATCGAGGCCTTGGCCAGGCCGCGCACCATGGGCCTGGTGCAGATGTTCCTGGAAGCGGAAACCACCGGTCGCATGCTGGAACTGGATCGGCTCTGCCGTTTGAAGGCCCTGGAGAGCTACAGCCGTCTACGGTTCGCCGAAGGCTGCCGTCCGCTGCTGTTTCTCAACTTCTAGTCTTCAGTGATCGATCGTGGGGTCCTGGGCTCCGGCTGGCTGCTGGAGAGGGTCAAGGCCTCGGGTCTTGAACCCAGCGACGTCGTGATCGAAGTCAATGAAAGCCGGGTACATGATCTCGAGTCCCTACGAGACTTCGTTGATACTTATCGCCGGCATGGCTTTCTCATTGCACTTGACGATCTTGGAGCAGGTGACAGTAATTTGCCCCGCATCGCCCAGCTGCGTCCCCACATCATCAAACTCGATCGCCATTTGGTGGCCCATGTGGATCGCGACTTCTTTAAGCAAGAAACAATAAAATCCCTGGTTAATCTTAGTCGTAGTATCGGCTGCATGGTCTTGGCCGAAGGGGTTGAAACCCATGCCGAAGTTGACACCTGTGCCTCGTTGGGAGCGGAGCTTTTGCAGGGTTTCTTCTTTGCAAGGGCCAGGAAAGCTGAACAGCTTGATCTTCCTAGCCTGCTGGAGCCCCTTGCTCAGGCAACACGTCGACAGCGCACCCATGCCACTGATTCACTCAAGGCCCGCCGCCAGCAGAGTTTAGACCTGCAGCGACTTGCCCAACAAGGGTGCGCAGGCCTGCAGAAGGCGAAGCGGCAGGACTTTGATGCGGCCCTTTGGGAATTGGTGGCCAACAATACCGGCATAGAAGCCGCCTACCTTCTTGATGACCAGGGAATTCAGGTAAGCGAAACTCACATGGCCTCCGATGTCACAGTGCTGCCTAGCCGCCTCTTTGAGCCGGCCCGCCGAGGGTCGGATCACTCCTTCAAAGAGTATTTCTTCAGCCTCATTGATACGGGCCTTTCCCGATTCACTACAAATAGCTATATCAGCCTCGCAACGGGCAACCCCTGCCGCACCGTCGCGGTACTCCTAAGGCATATGCAAACCGCATCCAATTATGTGCTTTGCATAGATTTTCGCATGCCCGCATCTTTTTCGTCGCATTTTTAACTTCGATATCGTCAGACATTGAACAAGAATTCCATGACATCACCTTCGGCGACTTCGTACTCCTTGCCTTCGCTGCGAAGCCAGCCACGATTGCGCGCCTCCACCAGGGAACCGGCCTCCAGAAGCTGGCTGTAGCCGATCGTCTGGGCGCGGATGAAGCCCCGCTCAAAATCGGTGTGGATCACTCCCGCGGCCTGTGGCGCCGTCATGCCGGCCGTGATCGTCCAGGCGCGGGTCTCCTTTTCACCCGTGGTGAAGTACGTGCGCAATCCGAGCAAGGAATAGGTGGCGCGGATCAGGCTTTGCAGCCCACCTTCCTCCGCCCCAAGACCGGCCAGGAACTCAGCTCGCTCCTCCTCAGGCAGCTCGATCAGCTCGGCCTCCACCTGGGCGGAAATGCGCACGGTCTCGGCGCCCTCCTGAGCAGCAACGGCCTTCACTTCGTCGACGAAGGCATTGCCGGAGGCGAGGTCGTCCTCGCTCACATTGGTGGCGTAGATGATCGGCTTGGCGGTGAGCAGGCCCAGGGGCTTGATCAGCAGGGCCTCCTCTTCGCTGATCTCCACCGTGCGGGCCGCTCCGCCCTGCTCCAGCACGGCCTGGATGCGGGCAAGAGCTCCGTCCTCGAGCTGCGCTTCCTTGTTGGTACGGGTCTGCTTCTTGAGCCGCTCGCGCCGCTTCTCCACCTGGGCCAGATCGGCCAGCCCCAGCTCGAGGTTGATCACCTCGGCATCACGGGCAGGGCCTACCGAACCGGAGACGTGAATCACATCGTCGTTCTCGAAGCAGCGCACCACGTGGACGATCGCATCGACTTCGCGGATGTTGGCCAGGAATTTGTTGCCCAGTCCCTCCCCCTGGCTGGCCCCCTTGACCAGGCCGGCGATGTCGACGAACTCAACACGGGTCGGGATGATCTCCTTACTGCCGCTCACCGCTGACAGCTGCTCCAGTCGAGGATCCGGCACCGCAACCACGCCCGAATTGGGTTCGATCGTGCAGAAGGGGTAGTTGGCGGCCTCGGCCTTGGCGTTGGCCACGAGGGCGTTGAAGAGGGTTGACTTGCCCACGTTGGGCAGTCCCACAATTCCGGCTTTGAGCATGGTCCGAATCTAATCGCTGCCAGCCAGGCGCCAGTCGGATCCAGAGCTGCGGGGGAGATCCGTCCCGGTGAACAACCCCAATCACGCCGCGAACCCGAAAGACTGGGGCACAGTCGGAACCAGGCCCATTCCCGTCCTCGCCCCCCTGCGGCCGCGTCGCCGGCCCGAACCCGCCCCCACCGGACATCCCAACATCGACGGGCTCACCGGGAGCCCGTCAGTCAAGCCCCTCTGGCGACGGCGACGTCTCTGGGCCGGCACCCTGGCAGTGCTGGTCGGTCTGAGCGGCACGGCGGTCTGGTTGCGTCAGTCGGGCCAGAAGGGCCGCAATCTCGATCCATACACCGTGCTGGCCCGCCAGGGCTCCCTTCCCAGTGTGGTGAGCGCCAGCGGCGAACTGGATGCGGTCAGGCGGGTGAACGTGAGCCCGAAGCGGCAGGGGCTGCTGCAGGAGCTCTACGTCGAGGAGGGCGACCGGGTGCGGCAAGGCCAGGCTCTCGCCCTGATGGACTCGGGTGATCTCAATGAACGCCTGAAGGAACTGCAGGCCAATCTGAGCTCGGCCGAGGCCCAGCTGGCCCGCACCCGCAGTGAATGGGAGCGCCGCCGCCAGCTGTTCGCCAGCCAGGCGATCAGCGCTGACGACTATCAGCGGGCCCTGGGGGCCTTTCACGTGGATGAGGCCAACGTGGCGGCGGCTCGTCAGCGGCTGGAGCAGCGTCAGGTGGAACGGGATGAGCTGATCGTGCGGGCCCCCTTCGATGGGGTGATCACCCAGCGGTTCGCTGACCCTGGCGCCTTCGTGACACCCACCACCACAGCGTCGGCCACGGCCGGTGCCACCAGTTCCTCGGTGGTGGAGCTGGCCCAGGGGCTGGAGGTGCTGGCCAAGGTGCCCGAGAATGACATCGGTCGGCTACGGGTGGGCCAGATGGCCAGCGTGCGGGTGGATGCCTTCCCCGATCAGCGCTTTGCGGCCCGGGTGCGGCGCATCGCGCCGCGTGCGATCAAACTCAACAATGTCACCTCCTTTGAGGTGAAACTGCAGCTGATCGATCCGCCGCCGGAGCTGCGCATCGGCATGACCGCCGACATTGATTTTCAGGCCGGTCAGCTGCGCTCCGAGACCCTGGTGCCCACCGTGGCGGTGGTGACCGAAGCAGGCAAACCTGGTGTGCTCAGGGTCGGCCCCGAGCGCGAGCCCACCTTCCAGCCCGTAGAGCTCGGATCCAGCAGCGGCAAGGACACCCAGATCATCACAGGCCTCAAGCCTGGTGAACGGGTGTTCATCGATCTTCCTCCCTGGGCCAGCAAGCGTCCGCAGACGGACTGAGTGAGGGTGGACGGACGGACAGCAGGCCAACTAGGGACAGGCCGACTGAGCGTCCCCGCCATTGAGAAAACTGCGAGCGGCCTCCAGGATGCGTCCGCTGGCCTGCCCATCGCCGAAGGGGTTGTGGGCCTGGGCCATGACCGCGTAGGCCGCGGGATCCTCCAGCAGGCGACTGGCCTCCCGCAGGATGTCGCCCCTGTTGGTGCCGATCAGACGGGCCGTGCCGGCCTCCACCGCTTCGGGACGCTCGGTGGTGCGGCGCAGCACCAGCACCGGCTTGCCGAGGGCTGGAGCCTCCTCCTGGAGGCCGCCCGAATCGGTCAGCAGCAGCGCGCAGCCCCGCATCGCCGCCACCAACCTGTCGTAGTCGAGCGGTTCGGTGAGGAAGGCGCGAGGATGGTCGCCCAGCAGGGCCTGCAGGGGCTCCCGCACGGTGGGGTTGCGATGCAGCGGCAGCAGCAGGGCTGTGTCGGGAAAACGCTCCAGAAGATCGAGAAAACCCTGGCCGATCTGCTGCAGCCGTTCGCCCCAGTTCTCGCGACGGTGCACCGTGGCCAGGAGCACCCGCTGCCTGCTCCAGTCGAGGCCGGGCAGATCCCAGTCCGGGGCCGTCTCCGCCATCAGCAGCAGAGCATCGATTACCGTGTTGCCGGTGGTGAGAATGTCGCCCACCACGCCGGAGGCGCGCAGATTGCTGGCCGATTGCGCCGTCGGCGCGAAGTGAAGCTGGGCGAGCTGGGAGATCAGCCGGCGATTGGCCTCCTCAGGGAAGGGGTCAAGCAGGTTGTCGGTGCGCAGGCCTGCTTCCACATGCCCAACGGGGATCTGGCCATAGAAGGCCGCCAGGGCTGAGGAGAAGGCGGTGGTGGTGTCGCCCTGGACCAGCACCAGATCAGGGCGATGCTCGGTGAATTCCTGTTCCAGGCCCTGGAGGGCGGCGCAGGTCACGTGGGTGAGGGTCTGCTTGGGAGCCATCAGTGCCAGATCGTGATCGGCCTTCAGGCCGAACAGCTCCATCACCTGGCTCACCATCTCGCGGTGCTGTCCGGTGAGCACCACGCGGGTGGTCAGGTCCGGGGCCTGCTGAAAGGCACGGATCACCGGGGCCAGTTTGATCGCCTCCGGCCTGGTGCCCAGCACGATCGTGACCAGTGGCATCCCGCCCCCCAGCAGCAATGCCCGGATCCTAGGGATGGTGGCCTCCCGGCCCGATAGGGGCGAAGCTGGTTGAACCCGACCCGTTCCGCTCCGGCATGGCCCAGGCCGACTCTCCTTTTCCGCCTTCGCCCTTCCCCCCGACCGGAACCACGGCTCTGCCCTCCCCTTTTCCCGGTCCCGCCCAGCCACCACCCCCTGCTTCGCCTGGTCCGGGGCTGCAACCACCGCCGCCGCCACCATTCGCCCAGCCTGTCTCCACCCCTGTTGCATCGGTTGGACAGGAGGCTGGTGGGTACGGAAGCCAACCGGCCACCCTCGAGGACATCGTGCGCCTGGCCCACGAGCGGAACCATTCAGATGTCCACCTGGGCGTCGGCGAAGAACCGCGTTATCGGGCCCGCGGTGAGATGGCACGCACCGGTTGGCCGGTCACCGACGCCGCGACGTTCCAACGATGGCTGCGCGAGATGCTGACGCCGGCTGAGATCGATTCCTTTCAGCGGGACAAGGAATTCGATGGAAGTTTTGCTTTCCCCTTTGCGCGAGTCCGCATCAACGTGCTCGATTCGTTGCGGGGGCCGGGGATGGTGTTGCGGTTGATTCCTCAGAAGATCGCAACCCTGGAGGACCTACACCTACCCCCTGTACTCAAGAAGCTTTCTGCCCTTCCCAAGGGCATGATCCTGGTGACCGGTCCGACTGGCTCCGGTAAGAGCACCACTCTGGCGGCGATGATCGACTGGATCAACCGCAACATGACCCGCCACATCATCACGATTGAAGATCCGGTTGAATTCGTGCATGAAAGTCGAGAGTCCCTAATCCGCCACAGGGAAGTTGGCCAACACACCAAGCACTTTCACAATGCCCTGCGTGCCGCTATGCGGGAAGATCCGGACGTGATCCTGATCGGTGAAATCCGTGACCAGGAAACCCTGGCCACGGCGATCGAAGCGTCCCAGACGGGTCACCTGGTGTTTGGAACTCTGCATACCAACTCTGCTGTGAAGACCGTGGAGCGGGTGCTGGGGATGTATCCCCCTCAGGAGCAGGATGCGGTGCGGCGGGCGGTGTCCGAAACCTTGCTGGGGGTGATCGCCCAGGGCCTGATCAAGACCACGGACGGCAAGAGGGTTGCGTTTCACGATATTTTAATCAACACAGATGCTTGCAAGGATTACATTCAGCGTGGCGAACTCGGCGAGATTGAAGACATCATGAATCGCAGCAGTTTCGAGGGCATGGTGACCGCCAATCAAAGCCTGATCAAGCTGGTAGAAGATGGTCGCGTGGAGGGCGTTGATGCATTGGCCGTCAGCCTCAGGCCAAACGAGCTTGCTCAGGCCCTGCGTGGAAGGACATGATGCACTGAAGGGATCAATCCGCCTGCCTGAATCGGTGGAAATTCAGTCAAAGTCCTGACAGGATCAGGCTCAGTTCGTTATAAGTAAAGGCACCGATCAATGCCCAGCCGCCAGGCGTGCGATCAGAAGAACCGAGAGCCCAACGGATAGTCCCAGCATCGCCAGTCGGCCGTTCCAGATTTCCGCCTGGGGCGTAAAGCCTCGTCGCCAAGCGTTGAGCTCCTCCGGTCCAACCGGCTCAATCACGGTCTCAGACTCAACTCCGCCCGGAAGGGAAGCCTCCAGCGGCGTCACAGCAACCTGACCTAAATCACCCTCCACTGAACCTGCGGGCACCTGATCCGCCTGAACAGGATCGGTCGTGCCCACAACCTGGCCCTCCTCAACCGGCGCCATGACGACCAGTCCTCAGCGAATCATTCCACCCTAGGGCGATCAGAAACAAGCTGTTGCCTCATACAGGCGCTCCGCCTGCACCAGCGGCAACCGCGGCGCCACCCCCAGATCCATGGGGCTGCGGCAGCCCTGCGAGAATCTCTGGGCCGCCGCCACCCCCACCATGGCGGCATTGTCTGTGCAGAATGCCAGCGGCGCCAGACGCCATTGCAGATCGGCCTCGGCGCAGCTCTGCTCCATCCGTTGCCGCAGGCGGCGGTTCGCCGCCACACCGCCGACCAGCACGATCGTGGCCAGGCCCTGATCGCGGGCACAGCGGCAGCTGCGGTCCACCAGCACGTCCGCCACCACCTGCTCAAAGCTCGCCGCCAGATCTGCCACGGGCAGCGGCTCACCCGAGGCCTCGAGCGACCTCACGAGGCGCAGCATGGCTGTCTTCAGGCCGCTGAAGCTGAAGTCATAGGGGTAGAAGCCTCCCTCCGGCCTCGACACCCGCCCTTTGGGCAGGGCAAAACGATGGGGATCGCCCGCTTCGGCAGCGGCCTGAATGGCGGGTCCTCCGGGGTAGGCCAATCCGAGCAGGCGAGCCACCTTGTCGAAGGCCTCGCCGGCGGCGTCGTCATGGCTGCGGCCCAGGGGTTGATAGCGCCCGGGACCCTCGACCCGGATCAGTTCGGTGTGGCCACCACTCACCAGCAGCACCAGATGGGGCCCCGGCGTCAGCGGAGATCCGAGCTGCACCGAGCAGAGGTGCGCCTCAAGGTGATGCATGCCCAGAAACGGCAATCCATGCAGGCGGGCCAGGGTGCGGCCCGTGACCGATCCCACCAGCAGGGCTCCCACCAGGCCCGGCGCCACCGTGGCGGCGACCGCATCCAGCTGAGGGAGCGCCACACCGCTCTCGGACAGCACGGTGGCGATCAGCTGGGGCAGCGCCTCCACATGCCGTCGCGAGGCGATTTCAGGCACCACGCCGCCGAAGCGCGCATGTTCCTCAACCTGAGAAGCCACGGCATGGGCCAGAACGGTGCGATCCCGCACAATCGCCGCTGCCGACTCGTCACAACTTGTTTCGAGGGCAAGAATCGTGGCCATGGACTCTGGGGGCCGCTCCTACTGTCCGGTCGTGACATCCTGCCCTGCGGCCGAACTCCCTATGCGCCGTCTATTCGCCGTCGTTCTTTCCGCCTTTCTCATCTTTGGCTTCGCTCCGTCCGCCAGGGCTGATGTAGCCGGTTTGACCCCCTGTGCCGAGAGCCCGCGGTTCCAGCAGCGGGCCGGCGCCGCCCAGACCGAGCAGGCCAAAGCTCGCTTTGCGATGTACAGCAAGGCCGTCTGCGGCACCGATGGTCTGCCCCACCTGATTGTGGATGGCCGCTGGAGCCACGCCGGAGACTTCATGATCCCTGGAATCGCCTTCCTGTATATCGCCGGTTGCATCGGCTGGGCTGGGCGCTCCTACCTGCAGGCCATCCGTGGCACCAAGGACGCCACCACCAAGGAAATCCAGATTGATCTCTCCCTGGCCCTGAAGAGCACCCTGGCAGCCGCCAGCTGGCCGATTGCCGCTTTTGGTGAATTCACCAGCGGCAAACTGCTCGAGTCCGACAACAAGGTCACCGTGTCGCCCCGCTGAAGGCAATGGGCTGTTGATTGTCACAGCCTTTCCATCGCGGCAGGCTGATGTCCTGCTCCCTAACCGCTTCACCCTTCTCTGACATGAAGAAATTCCTGACCACCGCTCCGGTGTTCGCGGCCATCTGGTTCACGATCACCGCCGGCATCATGATTGAGTTCAATCGCTTCTTCCCTGATCTGCTGTTCCACCCCCTCTGAAAACAGATTGATTTCAGAGGTTCAGGGAAGCTGTTCCTTCAGGGCTTCATCGATATCCCTTGAACCGCCATCGCTGATTCTTTGCTCAGACTTGTCTAGTCTTCGCGGCCCCTTTTGGGGCCGCTTTTTTGCTGTCATGCACGGCATTCTTGCCCCGGAGCCTGCTGGGCTGGCGAGGTTCTTTGCCTGCAGCTTGTGATACTGCTTGGCTGCCATCAGGTCCGGATAATGGGAACAACGCTCTGATCAATGGCATGGTTTCGGCTGAGTCGATTCAGTGTTGATGCTGGGATCACCATGCTTTTTTACCCAGGGAGATCGATCAGGCAGACCGGATCAATCCGACAGATCCGACAGATCGGGCATCGGGCCGATCAGCTCACGCCTCAGTACACGTCAGCTCTTGCTGGTGCCCAGATCCATGAGCTGTTCCAATTCCGCCAGCGCCACCTCAAGATCACCATTCACCAGGCAGGCATCGAACTCGGCGGCGGCGGCCAGTTCCACCCTGGCGCGCTCCAGGCGCTTCGCGATGGCGGATTCGCTGTCGGTCCCGCGTCCGCGAATCCGCCGCTCCAGCTCTTCAAAAGAGGGAGGCTTGATCAACAGCTGCTGGCCGGCCGGGAAGGAGTGACGCACTTGCCGGGCCCCTTCCAGTTCGATCTCCAGCAGGACCGGCCGTCCTTCGGCGAGATGCTGCTCCACCGGCTGCCGCGGGGTGCCATAAAGGTTGCCGGCGAACTCGGCCCATTCGAGGAAGCCGCCACCGGCCACCTGCGCCTCGAAGGCCTCACGGCTGAGAAAGAAGTAGTGCACGCCGTCGACCTCACCGGCCCGGGGCTGGCGTGTGGTGGCCGAGATCGACAGCCAGATGCGTGGCTGGCGCTGCAGCAGGCGGCTCACCAGTGTGCCCTTGCCCACGCCGCTGGGACCGGTGATCACGGTGAGCCGGGCGGACGACGCGGCGCGGGCCATGGAAGTGACACTGCTGCGCAGCAGAGTAAGCAGCCTCGGCTGTGAACCTCTGCCAGCGGTGATGGTGTCAACCCAACCCCTCCAGCCTCTGGATGTGACCAGCCTGCGGGCGGTGCTGGGGGAGCTGCGGGCTGCTGTGGTGCCGAGCCGCTTTGAAAAGGCGCAGCAGAGCGCCTCCCACACGGTGCAACTGGGGCTGCGCAGCCTCGACGGCATGCGCTGGCTGGAGATCAGCTGGATGGCGGAAGCCCCTCGGCTGCTGGCGATCCCGGCACCGCGCCGTCAGGGTGATGGCAGCACCCTGGCTCAGCAGCTGCAGCATGGCCTGAAGGGGCTGGCCCTGGTGGAGCTGGCACAGGACGGCTGGGAGCGCGTCGTGCACCTGCGTTTCGCGGCCCGTCCGGGCGAGCCTCCCCAACGGCAGCTGGTGGTGGAACTGATGGGGCGCCACAGCAACATCTTTCTGCTCGACGCTGAGGAGCGGGTGATGGCCCTGGGCCATCAGGTGCGGCAGGGACAGTCGCGGCTGCGGCCGATCGGCAACGGCGATCCCTACCAGCCGCCGCCGCCCCTGGGCGGCGATCGCCCCGATCCGGCCGAACCGTTCGAGAGCTGGCAGCGGCGCCTGAGTCTGCTGCCCCTGCCCCTGGAACGGGCGCTGCGGGAGAGCTATCAGGGCATCAGCCCGGCCCTGGCCCGCCAGCTGGCAGGGGAGTCCGCGGAGCAGAGCGCCGCCTGGTTGGCACGGTCTGTAGACACCCTGAACGCGGCCGGTTGGTCACGGTTGTGGCAGCGGTGGTGCGCCTGGCTGAGGGCGGTGAAGGATCAGCGCTTTTGTTTCGATACAGCTGGCCCCACGGCCTACCGCTGCTGGCGGGTTGATCCGGCTGCGGCAGATCCTGCTGGGCAGGAACCGTCCGGAGAGAATCCCGCTCTGGCGGAGCCTGGGGATGGCCCGGCGCAGGCCGGCGACAGCCTCCCCATCAACACGGCCCTGGCTGGCTACTACGGCACCATGCTGGCGGCGCGGGAGCTGCAGCGTCGGCAGCACCAGCTCGCCCAGCAGCTGCAGGCCGCAACCGAGCGTGAACAGCGGCAGCTGCACCAGCAGGAGGCGTTGGTGGAGGCGGCTGGCGGTAGTGAAGCCCTGCAGAGCCAGGCGGACGCCTTGCTCAGTCAGTTCGCCCTGTCCCGTGAGCAGATCGACGAGGCCCAGGCGCTCTACCGGCGGGCCCGCAAGCTGCGGCGCTCGCTGGCGGCGATCACACCGCGGCTGGAGCGGCACCGCCAGCGGCTTGCCTGGCTGGAGCACAGCCGCACCTTCCTCGATCAGGCCGATGGCGTCGAGCAGCTGGAGGCCCTGGCCGAGGAGCTGCGGGAAGGCCCAGGAGGACCGGAGGGAACGGACAGCCCCAGGGGCGCAGCCCTGGCGCCGCAGCCCCAGCGGCGCGCCCATCGCCGGGCGATGGCCAGGGCCATGGCCCCAGAGCCCCTGCAGGGCGCCACGGCGGCCGGCCTGATCGTGCAGGTGGGCCGCAACCATCGCCAGAACGAATGGATCAGCCTGCGCCAGGCGCGTCGCGGTGATCTCTGGTTCCACGCCCAGGAATGTCCCGGCAGCCACGTGGTTCTGAAGGCATCCCAGGCGGTCGCCGGCGACGACGACCTCCAGGCGGCGGCGGATCTGGCGGCCCATTTCAGCCGCGCCCGCGGCAACCGCCGCGTGCCGGTGGTGATGGTGCCCACCGAGGAGCTGCAGCGCATCCCCGGGGCTGGACCGGGGACGGTGCGCCATCGCGGCGGCGCACTGCTCTGGGGCGAGCCCGCC
>NZ_JAYGID010000011.1:0-26018 GCF_034931685.1 Synechococcus sp. CCY9202 | reverse complement strand
GGCCGCCACCGCCGTTGGGGGCGCCGCCCCTCGGGTCCGTCGTGCTCACGGCGGCCATCCTGCGCTGGCGATCACGCCGCGGCGATCAGGCCGCGGCCAGCCGCTGGATGCGGTCCACCCGCCAGGCCTCGTCGACCTTGGCGAAGGTGAAGTCGAGCGGCAGTTCCTCGTTGCCTTCCGATTTCAGCTTCACCGTGAGGATGACCTGGCCGTCCTGAATGCGGGGGCGGCCGCTCTTGAGGTTGCGGTACTTGTTGAGCTGCAGGCCGGCCAGAAAGCGGATGAACTGCTGGCGATTCACGTGGGAGCGGTAGTTCTTGGTGGTGAGCAGGTAGGCCCCATCCACCTGGCCGCTGGCCACCTGGGTGAAGAACTGCTTGATCAGCGGGTTGATCCCCCTGGCGCTGATCACCAGCCGCACGGCACTGATGGTCCAGTACAGAAGCAGGGCGCCGGCTGCGGCCAGCAGGGCCTTGCTACCGATCGTGCGGGCCAATCCCCAGTCCATGTGCGCGCGGCTGCAGTTCAGAGCACCGGAGTCTGACGGACGGGCCGGTCAGACTGTCGCCGCGGGACCACCAACCCCATGACCCTGGAGCCCCTGCTGCCCCTGTTCCACCGCCTCGACCGGGAGCATTTCGACGGCAGCCTGGCGCCCGGCGGGCAGCCGCTGGTGACCCTGCGCTGGAGCGATGGCCGCCTGTCGCGTACCGCCGGCCTCTACCGCCGTGGCCGCCGCGCCGATGGCAGCGACCTCTGCGAGATCGTGCTGTCGCGCCCGCTGCTGGAACCGCTGCCGCGCCAGGCCACCCTGAGCACGCTCTGCCACGAGATGATCCACGCCTGGGTGGACCGGATCCTCGACCTGCGGGAAGTGCATGGCCCCCACTTCCGCGCCCGCATGGCATCGATCAACGCCCGCCAGCACGACTTCGTGGTGAGCCTGCGCCACAGCTTCCCGGTCCCCACCACCGCGACCCGCTGGATCGCCCACTGTCCCCGCTGCGGCCTGCAGGCCCGCTACCAGCGCCGCCGCCGCAACCTGGCCTGCCGCCAGTGCTGCGAGCGCTGGCACAACGGGCTCTGGCACGCCAGCTGCGTGCTGGTGTTCAGGCCGGCCCAGGAGCCTGTCGGGGCCGCTCGGCAAGGCCTCTAGGGTCGCGCCATGGACAGCTTTCTCTGGGCCCTGCAGTTCGGCGGTCTCACCATCGCGCTGGTGGGCCTGCGCCGGGAGCGGTGGCTGGCGGGGCGGCGTCGATAGGCTGAACCGAGCAGGTGGCCCGATGAGCGACGAACCCCGTTGGAACTCCCGGCCGGGCAGTGGGCGGCGCGGCGACGACCCGCTGGAGCAGCGGCTGGATCGTTGGGTGAGCGCGGGACGGCAACTGGTGGATGGGGTGTCCGGGGCTCGCCCTGGCTCGCGTCCGTCAGGGCGTGGAGCCACCCCCCGAGCCGGTTCACGGCCACGCCTCGACGACCTGGGCCGCTGGATGGGCGACAAGCTCGACTGGCTGCTCGATGACAACGACGACGACTGGCGCGAACCCTGGCAGCAGAACGACCCGACCCCCCGCCGGCCTGAACCCGAGCCGCCGGTGACGCGCTCCCGTGATGACGGGTCCGGTGATGGGCGATTTCCTGACGAGCGCTCGACCCGTTGGCGTTCCGGCTCCGGAGCATCCAGCGGCGGATCGTTCAACGCCGAACCGTTCACCACCGAACCGTCCGGGGTTGGACGTTCCAACCGGGGAGCGTCCCGTGCTGGACAGGGCACCGGTGGTCGGCGCCCCCTCGAAGCCATCTCCCGGCGCCAACGGGCTGGTGGATCCGCCGGCACCAACCCGCGGATCGCCAGCTCCGGCCCACGCGCCTCGCAGCCGGTCGACTCCCGTTCAGACCAGGCCAGGCCAGCCGAAACCAGGCCGCCCAGGAGCGAACCAGACACCCCGGAAGAGTGGCCTGATCAGGCCGACTTCAGCCTGACCCGCTGGCAGCGTCCCAGCCCCGGCACGACTCCAACGGCGCCCACGACGCCCATCGAGCGGGAAGCGGGCGGGCGGCCCCTGCCCCGATCCAGCCGTCGCCGGCCCTAGAGCTGGGCAGCGTCACCCATCCCCCTGCTTAGCCTGAACCTGCATTGGCGCAGAGATCATGAGCAGTCTGGTGGTGGTGAGCTTCCCGAAGGTCGAGGAGGCCGAGCAGGTCCGCCGGGAGCTGGTGGACATCCAGCGGGAGCAGCTGATTTCCCTGGAGGATGCCGTGGTGGTGGAGCACGACGCTGAGGGCCAGGTGCACCTGCGCCAGGCGATCAACCTGGCCGCCGCCGGTGCCCTGGGCGGCGGCTTCTGGGGCACCCTGGTGGGCCTGCTCTTCCTCAATCCCCTGCTCGGCGCCGCCGTGGGTGCCGGGGTGGGCGCCGCCTCCGGGTCCCTGTCGGATCTGGGCATCAACGACGCCTTCATGCGCGAGCTGGGCGAAACCCTGCCCAAGGGCAGTGCCGCCCTGTGCCTGCTGGTGCGGGAGGCCACGCCGGATCGGGTGATCGAGCGGCTGCGCACCCACGCCCCCCACGCCAAGCTGCTGCGCACCAACCTCAGCCACACCGACGAAGACCATCTGCGCGAGCTGCTTGACAAGGCGAGCAAGCAGGCCCAGGCCCTGCGGCTGGCCTGAGTTTCGCGGCACCCCTGGCCCTGGCGTGGGCAGGATCATGCCAGGGGTCTGGAAACAGGGGTCTGGAAAGGCCTTCCCCGCTACCTGAGGCTCTCGCGCCGGCCACCTTTGGGCTGAGCCATGCCGCTGCGTTTCGGTGGCTGGACCCGAAAGCTGGAGCCGAGCTGACCCAGGGCCAGGTTCACGGGCCGCACCAGCTCCTGGGGCAACTCGCTGGCCATCTCCTCGGCCGAGGTGCTGATTCCAGGCGCTCCCAGTTGGAGGGCGCTGAGCAGGTCGGCCCAGAGCGAAACCAGGGAGCGCTGGGCCATGGGCATCAGACCATCACCCTCCAGCACCGAGGCACAACCCTGGCGGCTCCAGAGGGCGCTGTGGTGGTGGTGGCGAGGCGGCCCCATCACGGCCAGGCCGAGTCGCAAGGCCTCCGCGGTCGGCTCGCCGCTGCGCTCCCGCAGGCCAGCCGCCACCAGGATGCGCCCCGTCTGCACGGCCGAAACGCCATAAAGGCGACCGAGGTCGGTGAGGCTCAGCCATTCCACAGCCGGGCCGGGAGAGGGCGGGCCAGTGCGCCGGGAGTGAGAGTTGGCCATGGCGGCATCGATTCAGACGTCCACATGCTCCGGCCGCCACGAAGGTCGTCAATCTGTCAACAACAAACAGTGACAACG
The DNA here is from genome assembly GCF_034931685.1 of Synechococcus sp. CCY9202. Lineage (NCBI taxonomy): Bacteria > Bacillati > Cyanobacteriota > Cyanophyceae > Synechococcales > Synechococcaceae > Synechococcus > Synechococcus sp. CCY9202. Next base: position 22,677 of record NZ_JAYGID010000011.1, on the reverse strand, counting down.
CGTTACCAACTTCATAAGGGCACCACGAAAAATACCGATTTACCTTGGAAGCAGCGATTGAGACTCATGTACTGGCCGGCGTCGGCATTGGCCAATGGTCGCGACAAGGCCGATTTTTCGTGGTGCCCATAAAGCGTTGTTCAGAAGGGTGCCAATGGACATCAGGTCGATCGACATCAGAAGCGGCCGCCGTTAGAGGCTGTGGGCCAGCCTGGGGGCAACCGAGGCATGGCTGGGTATCGCTGCGGAGGATCCAACGGCCGGGGTACCAGCGGGCCCTAGCCAGTGCTCCAGCAAGGGAGAGAACACTTCGCGGATCACAGTCAGTTCCTGACCACCGCGAAAGAAGCGGTAATGGCGGCTCCAGAACGGTCCCGCCACCCCGAAGCCCCGCTCCAGCCAGGGAGCCTCCACACGGGCCAGGCCATCCACCTCCCGGAACAGCTCCGCACGGTTAGTGGTGAGGCTGCGCCAGATGGGCAGGCGCCGATCCTGGAGATGGGCTTCCGCCTCCGCCTGATTCCACCAGCTCTCGGCCCAGGCCAGGGTATGGGCGCCGCAACGCAGCCACACCTGGCGGCGCAACAGGGGAGGGGCCAGTTCAGCCACCTCAGCCGGGGGATGGGCGCCAGCTGGCTGTTCGGGCTCAGCTGCCATGGCAATCAGCTCCACCTGCACGGGCGTACCCGTAAGCAACTGCAGATGGCGGGTCGGGCTGCCATCGCCGAGCAACAGCAACTTCCAGGGCCCGGTGAGCGGCTGGGTGGCGGCGGCATCCAGGCCCGCCGTTGCCTCCACCACATCCTGATACGGGGCCTGCCAGAGAATCCGAGGCGAGGGCAGCAACGGAGCGGACCCAGTCATGCACAGCCTCAGGCCCGGAGATTCACCCTAGGCAGAGGCTTCGATCGACCGCGCCGAACAAGGAACTGAGGATCCAACCGGGATGGCGGAACCCTGGCCTCAGAAACCGCTGCTGATGCTGATGCGGCGTTGCTGGCCACCACGCTCGATCACGGCGCTGTCACCGGTGGCTGAGCGTAGTCGCCAGCCACTGCCACCGATCGACTCGCCCACTCCGGCCGTGGTGGAGGTGCCGCCCATCTGGAAGATGGCCGAACCTCCCCGGCCGGGGATCTGCACCACACCCACGAGCTGAGGAGCATCGCCACCGCCGCCGCCTCCCTCAGAGCCATCTGCACTGGCGCTTGAAGCCTGAGCAGAGCCCCCACCGCCTCCGCTGGAGGCCGGGGCAGGTGTGGCGATCGAGGAACTCACGGGCACCCTCAGGGGCGCGGCCGTGGGGGCACCGCCCTGGGGCAACGTGGCCAGCTCCTCCATCCAGGGCTCATCGGGCGGCGGCGGCGGCAGCGATGCACTGACTCCCTCCTCGGGGGGAGCGCCACGCTTGCCTTCGGCAGGGTCGGTGTTGCCGGCCGGCGTGGTTGTGGCGGCAGGGCCCAGTGCCCGCAGCCGCTCCACCAGCAGCAGATTTCTCTCCTGACGCAGGGCCTGCTGGGTGGCGTTCCAGTGGCTGAGCAGGAGCAACGAGCTGGCTCCCATGGCCAGGCAGGTGCCACCAAAACCAGCGAGCGCCAGGCCGGGACGCTCACTGACCCACTCGCCGAGCCGGCGGTGCCAGGGAATCCGGGTGATCTGGACTGCATTCGGCACCATGCCACGCCGACCGCTCGCGGCCAGGGGATCAGCGACGAGCTGATGGTGCGGCAAAGGGGCATCCGGGGGCTCTGGCGGGGCTCCAGCCATCGGGGCGGCAGCCGCCGCCGGCGCTGTGGCTGCCGCCATGGGTTCGGCAACAGCCATCGGCGCCGGGACAGAGCCTGGAGATGTTGCAGTCTGCAGTCGGGCTTCCACAGCCTGCATCGCAGGGGCGACGGCCTGTTCTGCAGGCATCGGGGTCGCCGCCGCAGACACCCCGGCGGCGCTGAACAGCGAGCCGGCCACAGGCGTGTCGCACAACTCCACCTCGATCGTGGGGGCCGGATCGAAGACCCGGTTGAGGAGTTGATCGGCCTTGAGCTCCCAGTAGGCCCGGGAGGTGGGAATGCCTCGACGGGGCGACACGCGTGCGTCTCAGGAAGAGGGCCTCAACGTACCGACCTTGTCCAGGGTTGACGAGGTCGAAGGGGACGGTGCTGCGGCCGCCTCACGACGCTTTCGCAGCTCCAGCCAGAGCAGCAACGCGGTCACATCCGCCGGACTCACCCCCGGAATGCGGGCCGCCTGGCCGAGGCTGAGGGGCTGAATCGCCGCCAGCTTCTCGCGAGCCTCCCTGGAGAGGGTGGCGATGGCGGCGTAGTCCAGGTCGGCGGGGATCGGGCGATGCTCCTGCCGTTGCACCTGGTCGATCTGCTGCTGCTGGCGGGCCAGATAGCCGCTGTACTTGATGTCGATCTCGGCGGCTTCCCGCACCACGGCCGGCAGCTCCGGATCGGCCAGCCCATGGCGCACCAGGGCAGTGGCATGGAATCCGGGGCGGCGCAGCAGATCGGCCAGCAGGATCGATCCCTTGATCGGCGCGCCGGTTTCGGCCTCCACCGCCGCGGCCGCAGGATCGCTCCCCTTGAGACGCACGGTTTCGAGCCGGCGTTTCTCGGCCGCGATCGCCTCCTGCTTGCGCTCATAGATCGCCCAGCGGCGGTCATCGATCAGGCCCAGCTCGCGGCCCAGGGGAGTGAGGCGGCGATCGGCGTTGTCGCCGCGCAGCATCAGGCGGTATTCACTGCGGCTGGTGAGCACCCGGTAGGGCTCGCGCAGATCCTTGGTCACCAGGTCGTCGATCAGGGTGCCGATGTAGCTGCCTTGGCGGGGGACCTGCACGGGCGCCTGGCCGCGCAGCCGCCGGGCCGCATTGAGGCCAGCCACCAGGCCCTGGGCCGCGGCCTCCTCATAGCCGGTGGTGCCGTTGAGCTGGCCAGCGCTGAACAGCCCCGCGATCCGCTTGGTCTCCAGCGAAGGCTTCAGCTGCGTGGCCGGGAGGTAGTCGTAGTCGACGGCGTAGGCGGGCCGCAGCATCACGCACTGCTCCAGCCCCGGCAGGGTGCGCAGCAACTGCAGATGCAGACGCTCGGGAAGCCCGGTGGAGAAGCCCTGGATGTAGAGCTCCGGGGTGTCGCGTCCCTCCGGCTCCAGAAAGATCTGGTGGCTGTCCTTATCGGCGAAGCGCACGATCTTGTCCTCGATCGAGGGGCAGTAACGCGGGCCGGCGCTGTCGAGGAAGCCGCCGTAGATGGGGGTGAGGTGAAGGTTGTCGCGGATCAGCTGATGGGTGGCCGCCGTGGTGCGGGTGAGGTGGCAGCTCATCGGCTCGCCGCTCACCCAGCTGGCCGGATCGAAGGAGAAGAAGCGGTCGTGGGCATCGCTCGGCTGCTCCTCCAGCTGATCGAGGGCCACGCTGCGGCGATCGACCCGGGCCGGGGTGCCGGTCTTGAGGCGATCGGTGCGGAATCCGAGGGCCTGCAGGGCTTCGGTGAGCCCCTCGGCGGCCTGCTCGCCGGCGCGACCGGCCGGCATCGACTGATTTCCCACCCAGATCTGGCCCCCCAGAAAGGTGCCGGTGGTGAGCACCACGGCACCGGCTTCGTAGGTGCTGCCGAAATAGGTGCGCACCCCCAGGATGCGGCCAATGGGGCCGCTGATCGGGCCACTGCCCTGGGAAGCGGCTGGCGGCAGGGGCTCACCACTCTCCAGCTCCACCTCCAGCCCCGTGACCATCGCCTCGCGCAGGTGCAGGTTGGGGGTGTGCTGCAACAGCTGCAGCATCTGGCGGGCGTACTGGCGCTTGTCGGTCTGGGCGCGCAGGGCCCACACCGCCGGACCGCGGCTGGCATTGAGCACCCGTTTCTGCAGGGCCGTGGCATCGGCCAGGCGACCGATCACGCCGCCGAGGGCATCGACCTCGTGCACCAGCTGGCTCTTGGCGGGCCCGCCCACCGCCGGGTTGCAGGGCTGCCAGGCGATCCGATCGAGGTTGAGGCTGAACAGCGCCGTGGACAGCCCCAGCCGCGCCGCCGTGATCGCCGCCTCGCAGCCGGCATGGCCACCGCCCACCACGATCACGTCGAAGGATTCGGTGGGGGGTGCGGAGAAAGCCATGAGGGAAATGTATGGCGTGTGCCGCCACGGCGGGCGCGGGCGAGGTGCGAGCACCTGAGCAGCTGAGCAGCTGAAGCTTCAGCCGATCAACGCGCGGGCGTGGTGTCGCAGATGGTCGTCGATGAAGCTGGCGATGAAGAAATAGCTGTGGTCGTAGCCTTGCTGAAGGCGCAGCTCCAGCGGCTGGCCCGCAGCCCTGCAGGCGGTTTCGAGGTCGTGGGGCCGCAGCTGCTCGGCCAGGAAGGGATCGGCCGTGCCCTGATCCACCAACAGCGACAGGAGATCTCCGGCGGGTCCCCGCAGGGTGGCGCCGCCCTCCAGCAGGCCACAGGCATCCCAGGCAGCCCAGCTCAGAGGATCGGGACCGAGCAGGTGATCGAACGCCTTGCGGCCCCAGGGGCACAAGCTGGGATGGGCGATCGGTGCGAAGGCCGACACGGAGGCGTAGCGACCCGGGTGGCGCAGGCCGGACACCAGGGCCCCATGGCCCCCCATCGAATGACCGGCGATGCCGCGCCGATCGGAGCGAATCGGCAGCTCCGCCTCGACCAGGGCCGGCAGCTCCTCGACCACATAGCTGTGCATGCGGTAGTGGCGACGCCAGGGCTCGGCGCAGGAGTCCACGTAAAAGCCGGCGCCATGGCCGAAATCCCAGCCGCCATCCGGATCGCCCGGCACCTCGTGCCCGCGCGGGCTGGTATCGGGCAACACCAGGGCCAGGCCCAGTTCCGCCGCCAGCCGCTGGGCACCGGCCTTCTGGAGGAAGTTCTCATCGGTACAGGTGAGGCCCGACAGCCAGTGAAGGGCCGGAACAGACCCGCCGGCGAGGGCCTGGGGGGGCAGAAACACACCGAACACCATCTCGCAGGCCAGCTGCCGGGAGCGGTGCCGGTAGCGGCGATGGAGACCACCGAAGCTGCGACTCTCGGAGAGCAGGGTGAGCATCCCAGGGGACCCGCAGTGATTCGGCCTATCTTATCTGTCCTGGAAAGATGTTCCAAGAATGGATGGATGCTTGATCAGGATGCAGAGCCGGGTGCGGACATGCTGAATTGAAGCCACTGCATCAACCCCTCGGAAGACAGCCGGGGCCACCCAAGACGACCCACCGCCAACCATACCGCGGCCAACAAGAGATAACTTTAAGGCGAAATCTCTATATCCAGACGCCTGTGGTCTTCGAAGACACATGTCGTGTTCATTTTGAATCCCTGCTCAGGAAACCATGCGAGATAGCGCCGATCACCTTTCTTCTCGTTCTCTGAAAGGTTTTTCTCGAACTTCTCTTCTGGCGTGTCGGCAAGAAACAGGTAAAGGCGATCATTGCGAATGATCCATGCGTTCAGGCTTACGGCTGGACCCAGGCAGTCACGTGCCCATACAAACTCCGGCTCAAATTCATTGGAGATTCCCCAGGAGCAGAAACCGCCATTCCTGGGGATGAAACGGCTTGGCGACTCAGCGAAACGCCTCATGTTTTCGCTGTTATGAAAATAGTATGTATAGCCAAGATGCACGTGCCTATAGGCCGGCTTGCCCCGCGCGGGAGGAGTGCCATCCGCACGGCTGAAAAAGGAAACGACATCGGCGCCACCAAGAACCGGATACGCCTTATTGGTGCAGTTGACGAGCGTTGGTATATGCGGACATTTGGGAATTTGAGATGCCGCGTAGAAGTTCGCCAGAAGAAATAGAAAGGTGGCCATGCCCGCCAAGCCTGCCAGCGCCTTGGCGAGACTATTGAAGGACTTTCGAGTCCCTGCGGGATGGCTCGCAGCAGCTGGAGGAGGCATGGATGGGTGTTCAGTTGGTTGTCGGCTAGATGGCCATCCATCGATTCACCGGATCAGGCGTCGAATCTGTCGACAGCAATTCCGTGAGATCCCACTTTCAATCGATCCCCTTGTCTCCGCCTCGGCTGTCTTGCCGAAGAATCATCAGCATTAGGATTTTTCACATCATTCAATTTACCCTGCAATGGTTTTGCCTGCCTGGAGAGGACCCATCATTCGCCTGCCAGAACGATGACCCTTCGGGTGAATACCCTTGGAGAGGCAATCGCCGGTGTGACGTCATGGTGCAGCCGATCAGAAGTGAATCACCGAGCGGATGCTCTGGCCCGCATGCATCAGCTCGAAAGCGCGGTTGATCTCATCCAGCCCCATCGTGTGGGTGATGAACGTATCGAGGGGGATCTCTCCCTTCTGGAATCGTTCCACGTAACCGGGCAACTCGGTGCGGCCTCGTACACCACCGAAGGCCGAGCCACGCCAGACCCGGCCGGTCACAAGCTGGAAGGGACGGGTGCTGATCTCCTGGCCGGCACCCGCCACCCCGATGATCGTGGATTCACCCCAGCCCTTGTGACAGGACTCCAGGGCGGCACGCATCACATCGACGTTGCCGATGCACTCGAAGGAATAATCCACACCCCCATCAGTGCGGTCGATCAGCACCTGCTGAATCGGGGCAGCGTAATCATGCGGATTGAGGCATTCAGTGACGCCAAGTTGTTGGGCAATCGCGAACTTCTCCGGGTTCAGATCAATGCCGATGATCCGCGAGGCCTTGGCCATCACCGCGCCGATTACCACCGCCAGGCCGATACCACCCAGACCGAACACGGCCACGGTGCTGCCGGGCTCCACCTTGGCCGTGTTGAGCACAGCACCGATGCCAGTTGTCACCCCGCAGCCAAGCAGACAAACCTTGTCGAGCGGTGCCTGCTTGCTGATTTTCGCCACAGCGATCTCCGGAAGTACGGTGTATTCGGAGAACGTAGAAGTACCCATATAATGATGAATCATCCGCCCCTGCTTCGAGAAGCGGCTGCTGCCGTCGGGCATCAATCCCTGGCCCTGTGTGGTGCGAATCGCCTGGCAGAGATTGGTCTTTCCGGAGAGACAGAATTTGCATCGTCGACATTCCGGCGTGTAAAGCGGAATCACGTGATCGCCCACCGCCACCGAGGTCACCCCAGCGCCCACCTCCTCCACGATCGCGCCACCTTCATGGCCCAGGATCGCAGGGAACAGGCCCTCGGGATCAGCGCCTGAAAGGGTGTAGGCATCGGTGTGGCACACGCCCGAGGCCACCACCCGCAGCAAGACCTCACCCTCCCGAGGCGGAGCCACGTCCACTTCGGTGACCTCCAGGGGCTGGCCTTGGGCCCAGGCCACGGCGGCGCGGGAGCGGATCATCGGCTGTGTGCTTCGGGTTCTCATCCTCTGCTGTCGCCGGGGCCAGGCCGACCCAACGGCGGCGGCCAGACGCATGGTGCAAGCCCCCCTGGCCCACCGCCTCAGGTTGCCGTGTTGAGCCAGCACGAGTAACTCCTGCCACTCGCCCTGCCGCAGGGCTACGTCCCAGCGGGGCGTAACCGCAACAGCCGGCCCTGCGGAGCATCGGTGAGCACATAGAGATCACCATCGGGGCCCTGACGCACATCACGCACCCGCTCGCCGATGGGAATGATCGATTCAGCGATCACATCGCCTGATTCATTCAACTGCAACCGGCGCACGCTTCGGGCCACCAGACCACCCGCGAAGAGGTTGCCGCGCCACTGGGGAACCCGATCTCCCTGCATCACGGCCAGGCCGGATGGAGCGATGGTGGCCATCCACACCCGACGCGGATCGGCGAATCCCGGCGAAGAGCTGGTGGGTGCCACGGAACGACCACTGTCGTATTCCCTGCTATGGGACACGATCGGCCATCCATAGTTGATGCCGGGGCTCAGCAGGTTGAGTTCATCCCCGCCGCGCGAACCGTGCTCCGTGGCCCACACGCTGCGGCGCACCGCGTCATAGGTCATGCCCTGGATGTTGCGGTGGCCGAGACTCCACACCGCCGCATTGGCTCCCTTACGGCCTACGAAGGGGTTGTCTGGAGGAATGGAGCCGTCCTCGCGGAGGCGGATCACCTTACCCAGGTGACTGGCCGGATTCTGGGCCTGAAGGCGGATCCAGGCGCCGTCCAGGCTCACCGGAGGATTGCCGCCATCACCGATCGACACCAGCAGGGTGTCATCGGGCAACCACACGAGACGGGATCCGAAGTGCTGGCCACCGGCCTTGGTCCGGTTCACCTCAAAGATCACCTGCCAGCCTCGCAGGGTCCGTCCATCGAAGCGAGCCCGGGCGACCCTGGTGCCGTTGGCCTGCTGATCGCCATGGGCATAGCTGAAATACACCCAACCGTTGTCGGCGAAGCCGGGATGCACCGCGACGTCGAGCAGCCCCCCCTGGCTTGAGGCGAACAGCTGCTCGGCCACCACATCCGCGGCGACCGGGGCCACACCAGCCACCGGAACAGGATCAAGCGTCCCCGCCCGAACGATCCGCAGGCGTCCCGGCCGCTCGGTGATCAGCAGATCGCCGTTGGGCAGCCAGTCCATGCCCCAGGGGTGCTCCAGCCCTTGCACCACCGGGGTCAGCGTCACCGGCTCCACGGGCAAGCCCTCTGGATCCGGACTCAACAGGGTGGCCGGGCGGGCGGCACCGGAAGCGGCAGTTTGAGCAGAGCCACCAGTTTGCGCGGCACACTGCGACAGTCCAAGCCCAAATGCCGCAACGACGGCACAACCGATCCCCAGGGTGATCCAGGGGGCCGAGTGGCTGCGAAACCGCTGAAGGGAGGAGAGCATGCCTTCTGGGCTGAGGGTTCCAGTCTGCTGGGATCACCGCATGTGGTGGAACCGTCGATCAGCTCAGGGCAGGCGCGATACCCGTTGGGGCCGTTGCAGGAGTGCTGCTGAGTGGCAGATGCTTGTCCGCCGCGGTGTCAGTCGACAGATTGACGTCCCAGGCCTGGAGTAGTTCAGCGCGTAGCGTCCGCTCGAACTCGCCGGCTTCAGCCGGGTACTGGCTGCGATGCGCGATCAGGGTGGTACTCAATTCAGCCCAACGGCGGGGTGTCAAGATGTCAGGCAGAAGGGGTTGCCCAGCCCAAGGACTGCGAGGGAACAAGGTCGCGAAAGATTCAAAACCTCAGCACCATCTTGATCGTTCAGCTGGAGCTGGCTTGGTCAGCCTGCCAAATCTACAAACCAGTTCATCGCCTACAGCAACAGCGGAAGCTTTTCGACCATGCATGACCCTTGTATTGTCAATCACAACCATTTCTTTAGGGGCCAGAGTCAAGATATGCATGCATCGCTGATGCGCCTTGATGATCTCCACCAATTCTCTATCAGCAAATGGCCCTCCCCCACCCCAGGAAATGCCATTGCTTGCATGGCAATAGATTTGGCCAGCATTATCGACACCAGCCGGTATTGATGCAAGATGGGCGAGCATGCCATTGGCAAAAGCTTCACGGCCTGAAGACCAGGAGCGACGCAGCGGGGATTGACGCCAAAGAAGACTCAGAATTTCCCCTTTCCATTGATAGGACAGTTGAGGGCAAGTGCTCAATAACATCTCAAGATCATCTCGATGATCAAGCCCGAATTCAGATTGCCACCGCTCCTTTCCCCACTCCATCTCGTAGACAACTCCCTCACGTCGCAGTCGCATCTCCAGGCTGCTCGGCAAATGCCAAAGCATGCTTTCTCCATCAACCAATGTGAGTTGGCCACCAAGGTGGACTGGTATGGATCGGAGTGCAGCAAAGATACAGAGATCAGGCATGGGCAGAATTGGACGATATGCACGCTCAGAATGTCCAAGCACTTCCTTTTGCCCGCAGGGAGCATGATGCAGAGTGCCCCCTGGAAAGGGAGCCTGATAAACTTGCCTGCCGATACTGGGAAGCACCTCAAGGGAAAGCTGTTCCGAAAGTTTTCGAAGTCCAGTAATGCCCCCATGGGGAGCAGGCACCAATGCCCATCCGCGCTCTTGCAACGACTCCATCACAAAGCGAGTCAGTCTCTGACTATTAAAAACAGACGGATTCACAGCTCACGCACCAACCAGCACAGGCAAGGACTGCAGAGATCGGATAAAGCTATTCCGGGACCAGACAACTTCCCCTGAAATGCGAGCTCTAGGGAAGTGCTGGAGAAAAGCCTGCACAGCAACCTCGGCTTCCATGACAGCAAGATGTCTCCCAAGACAATGGTAGCTGCCGCGACCAAACGCAAGATGCGGATTAGGGAATCGATCAATCTGGAATGTGTCGGCATCAGTGAATATCTTTTCGTCTCGATTTGCGGAGCCAAGGATGACCGAGACTTGATCACCGGATACGAAGCGATGCGCTCCGATGGCTACCTCATCGATAGCCATGCGGAAGGTCGAGCGCTGAAGGGGAGCTTCAAAACGCAGAGTCTCATCAACTGCTCCCTTGATAAGACCAGGGTTGGCATGGAGCAAGCCAAGTTGATCTGGATTGCTCAACAATAAGTTCAGACAACTACCAATTAAAGCAATTGTGGTTTCATGCCCAGCAAACATCAGCAGCATCAACATCGCAGCTGCCTCGTTGCCAGCAAGAAGATGAGCCTCTTGAGCATCTAGCAATGCCTCTAGCAAGGAATCCTCACGCGGTCGCCATGCGCCCTTGAGCCCCGCTTGAAACAATTGCTGAAGTTGGCGGAAAGCCAAAGCTTTGGCCGCGAGTGAACTATCGTTGACGGCAAGATCATCAGAGGCGGCTGTAATCCTACGCGAAAGGTCTCGAAGGAGTGGTATTTCTTCCTGTGGCAGCCCAATGAGACGAGCAATAACAGAGAGAGGCAGCAGCTCCGCATAAGCTGGAACAAGATCGATCACGGAATTGAGTTCCATAACCTCTAGCAGCTCAATGGAGCTACACCTCACAACTTCTGCATAGGCAGAAACGGGTTTCCTTCGGAAGAAGCCCTCGACCAAATGGCGCAATCGCTTGTGATCAGGATCATCCTGAAACAACATGCTGTCATCAAATCCTGCCTCAGCTTCCTCATCCTTTGCATCTGCACTGCGTTTGCTGAAGTGAACAGTATCCGCAAGCACCGCCTGAGCTTGAGCATAAGTACTGAGCAGCCATTTCCCTTGAGCTCGATTAGCCTCACCAGGATGATGGGGGATAAAGAGCGGCTGGTCAAGCCTTCTCATCTCTGCATACACAGCATATGGGTCATTCACCAAAGCACTCAATAGAGAGTGCGAAGACCAGGATCTCTGCATGTTGCTTTCCAAGCCTAGATTGAATTCTAACAACGGAATCCTCCTCGCTGCTCCAACAAGAAGAGACCGTCGCCAGAATCGCGAACCGTAAATCGTGCATGGATATAGGCCATGCCACCGATAACCCGAAACGACTTGCACTTCATGTCGACACGGATGTTCTGCCGTGAGCGGATCGGCCTGCGTAGAGAGCATCTGCACTCGCGCATCCATGCTTCCTGGGCCTTGCAAGGCAATTCAAGTTTTTTGAACAACCAGAAAAGACTGAGCTCTGCGCAGAACTCCTGCGAACTGAACACTGAAAGATGAAAGCCTCCTGGATCTGTTGACGAGGAGAAAGGATTGAGAATATCCACCATGGCTTGAAGGATCTCGCCATCAATGCTCACTTGCTGAATACACCATTGCTCCTTAGCTTTACCGCCATGCAGATAAGCCGACTGATACGGCTCCAAGTCATTCGGATAGAATTGCTTGGCTGCTGAGCTAGTTTCTATCATCTTCCTATTCTCGGCCACCATTTGCAAAATATTCAAGCAGGGCTTCAAGTGTATCAGTGCGATGACAGGAATGGCACATCTGCTTCAGCGTTGACCACAGCTTCCCTTCCGGTTGGAGGGATTGGCTCTGCCCATTGCATAGATTGTCAGCACTCGTGCAAACAATGAGTTTGTCGAAGCGATCAATGGGCAACCCATCCACGGCCAAAGAGTCATGCCAAGGCGCCAAGATTAGATGTCGTAGATGCTGGCAGCCAAGCAGCATAGATGTTGCCAGAAACTGATCCTCAGGCGGCCCACTCAAGCACTCATCATCAAGGAAGACGCCATCCTGGCCCACCAAGCCAATACCACCAGAATCGCCCTGCCGGCGACGTCGGTCAAGGCTGTCCTTCAAAGGCAACACACTCTCAAGTCCTAGCACAACATCAATGGGGATACGTCCATCCCCTCCGAGTAATTTATTTAGGAGTACATCGTGTCCAGTTGCTATTTGAGGCTGAGCATTCACCTCGCAGATGATGCCACCTGTCTGCAACCATGATTCACTGATATCAGGGAGCAGAAGATCTACACCCGCAAGGTCAAGATGTAAGGCCTCTGCTGCTCGAATTGCGAGGCGGAGATTATCGGGATGAGCACTGTCAAGAGCAGGAACAATCTCACCTCCGCGGGAGATGTTTGCAGCCCCACGAAGATAAACAGTATCCCCATCAGTTGGGATGCTCGCCGGGGTGAGCCCCTGATAGGCCAACATCCGCTTGGCCTCCAGATCAAGCTCAATCGGCATGCGTTGTCCACCCTGACTGCCAACGACTTTCGCAATCTCGAGATTCTTAAGACTTAAGAGCTCAAGAATGGTACTTTTACCATCACCCCTGACAAATCCAGGGCGACGCTCAACCACTCTGAATATTGAGCCTTGATGAACATGAACCCGATAGTCACGACTTGAATAGTATCTTTCAACCAAGACTTGATGACTGCGCGCAAAAATCGCATTAGCGGCTTCTCTGACTTCTTCCTCACTGGATAACCTCACGTGGACTTCCAGGCCCCCATCAGCATTTCGGGGCTTGAGGACAACAGGCAAACCAAACTGACTCGCGAGTTGCCAGGCATGGTCCACTGATCTGGCCACTTCGCCCTCAACGACTGGCAGGCCAGCGTCACGGAGAATATTTTTTGTAAAGAGCTTGTCTTTCGAGGCATTGCAGCCGATGGCGCTGTCAAATTGCGTTACAGAACTATCCATAAGAATTGAAGTGAAGCCCCATCCATATCTGTGCAATCTGCCGGTGATTCGTTTTGTCGGAATGTTCATCGCTTGAGCTGCCGCAAGCAAGCGCAAGGAGTTGACTCCTTGCGGGAGGCTCTCCTGCATATCTTTTTTGCATTTGAACAATCTTGCAGGGATTTGAGCTGTTTCCTGGCGATCCTCCTGGTTCAAAGATAAAATAGTGCATAATCGCAACAATTCCAAGGCTGGCCTCCACGTGTATTCACTTGCGGGAAGTATTAGCAAATAGGAATCGACACCTCGAAGCGCTCGGCCCCTTGGAATAGCCCTTGAGGGCAGGCCTATGTTCCGCTGGGTTGCGTCAGCTATTGCCAGGAATACTCTTCCGGCTGGATCGCAAGTTTCGACAGAAATATTGCGAAGGCTATTTTCGTATTCAGAGCTCGTGATCTGAAGTGTGGACAGACACAGATCCTTTACTGTTGCCAGCCTGTTCATTCCTATCTTAAAGTACCTTGCCAGCTCCCACTTAATCCATAGAGAATAAGGCTCAATACCCGGTAGAAACCCGCGCTGAACGCGCAAGAGCTTGAGACAGTGTGCAGCTTTGACCATAAACTTCAATCGCAATCAAGCCTACACAAAAGCATCTCTTGCGAAGATATAAAGAGGCTAGCATGCAATATTGATGAATAATTTGCCCAGAACAAGCCCCGCATGTCTGGCAGGGCCTGCTCTGGGACAGGGTGGCGTCTCAGTATGTGCTTCTCAACGGATCAGCCCAGAGCCTTGGCCTTGGCCACCACGTTGTCCACGGTGAAACCGAACTTCTCCAGACACACAGGACCAGGAGCCGAGGCACCGAAGCGGTCGATCGAGACAGTGTCGCCATCGAGGCCCACGACTTTGTGCCAGCCGAAGGAGCTGGAGGCTTCCACAACCAGACGCTTGCGCACGGCCGCCGGCAGCACGCTGTCGCGATAGGCGGCGTCCTGCTCCTCAAACAGTTCCACGCAGGGCATCGACACAACGCGCACGTTCTTGCCGTCGGCGCGCAGCTGGGCAGCGGCCTTGGTGCAGAGCTCAAGCTCGGTGCCGGAGCCGATCAGGATCAGCTCGGGGGTGCCGTTGCTGTCTTCCAGGATGTATCCACCCCTAGCCACAGCGGCGGCGCTGGAGTTGGCCTGGTTGGCCATGGCCTGCCGGCTGAGGGCCAGCACGGTGGGGCGCTTGCGGTTGGTCACCGCCACCTGATAAGCGCCGCTGGTTTCATTGCCATCACCAGGGCGGATCACCAGCAGGTTGGGGATCGAGCGCAGGCTGGCCAGGGTCTCCACGGGCTGGTGGGTGGGGCCGTCTTCGCCGAGGCCGATCGAATCGTGCGTCAGCACGTAGATCACACCCAGTTCACTGAGGGCCGAAAGGCGCATGGCGCCCACCATGTACCCCGCAAACACCAGAAAGGTGCCGCCATAGGGGATCAGGCCACTGCCGTGATAGGCGATGCCATTGAGGATCGCAGCCATGGCGTGCTCGCGCACACCGAAGTGGAGGTAGCGATTGCCTTCGCCGCCCTTCTGAAAGCTGGCCTCACCCTTGATGTCGGTGAGGTTGGAGTGGGTGAGGTCGGCGGAACCGCCGATCAGCTCAGGCAGCGCAGGGCCAATCGCATTGAGGCAGTTGTAGGAGTGCTGCCGGGTGGCCAGACCCTTGTCCGCCTCGGTGTAGATGGGCAACTGGGCATCCCAGTCCTGGGGCAGTTCAGCGCGCAGCATCCGCTCGAACTCGGCAGCTTCAGCCGGGTACTGACTCCGATACGTGGTCAGGGTGGTGTTCCATTCGGATTCAGCGGCTTCGCCGCGGCTGATCGCCTCGCGCCAGTGGTCGTAAGCCTCCTGGGGCACTTCGAAAGGGCCGTAGCTCCAGTCGAGGGCCTTGCGGGTCAGCTCGGCTTCGTCGGCGCCGAGGGCTGCGCCGTGAACCCCGGCGGTGTTGGCCTTGTTGGGAGAGCCGTAGCCGATCGTGGTGGTCACCTTGATCATCGACGGCTTGTCGGTGACCGCCTTGGCCTCTTCGATGGCCCTGGCGATGGCGGCCACATCCGTGTTGCCGTCGGGCACATGAATCACATGCCAGCCATAGGCTTCATAGCGCTTCAGCACATCCTCGGTGAACGACACCGCAGTGTTGCCGTCGATGGTGATGTGATTGTCGTCGTAGAGAGCAATCAGCTTGCCCAGGCCCAGGTGGCCGGCCAGGGAGGCGGCTTCGCTGCTGACGCCCTCCTGATGGCAGCCATCGCCCATGATCACGTAGGTGGTGTGATCAACGAGCGTGCAGCCGGGCTTGTTGAACTTGGCGGCCATGTGAGCTTCGGCGATCGCCAGGCCCACCGCATTGGAAATGCCCTGACCCAGGGGTCCGGTGGTGACTTCAACCCCGGGGGTCTCGAAGGTTTCAGGGTGGCCCGGAGTCTTGGAGCCCCATTGGCGAAACTGCTTGATGTCGTCGAGGCTCACTGAGTCGTAGCCGGTGAGGTGCAGCAGCGCGTACAGCAGCATGCAGCCGTGGCCGGCCGACAGCACGAAGCGATCCCGGTTGAACCATTTCGGATTCCGGGGGTTGTGCTTCAGCACCTTGTCCCACAGGGCGAAGGCCATCGGCGCGCAGCCCATGGGCAGGCCGGGGTGGCCCGAGTTGGACTTGTTGATCGCGTCGACCGCAAGGAAGCGGATGCTGTTGATGCAGAGACTTTCGACCGACGTGGGGGTGGCGACGACCATGGGTGGCAGCAAAGGGGTAAGGGGTAGAGGAGTCCGTGGGCCGGGCCCGGGAGAGCCGGGATCAGCGCATCCGACGGAAGGCGAGACAGACGTTGTGACCACCGAAACCGAAGGAATTGGAGAGCACCACGTTCAGCTTCTGTTCCCTGGCCTGATTGGGAACGACATCCAGATCACAGGCCGGATCCGGATTTTGGTAGTTGATCGTAGGGGGTACGAGGTCGTGGCCAATCGCCAGCACCGCCGCCACGGCCTCGATGCCGCCGCTGCCGCCGAGAAGGTGGCCGGTCATCGACTTGGTGGAGCTCACCGGAATCCGGTAGGCATGATCACCGAGGGCCGCCTTGATGGCCGATGTCTCGTTGCTGTCGTTGGCCTGGGTGCTGGTGCCGTGGGCGTTGACGTAGTCGACCTGCTCGGGTTCGAGGCCCGCATCGCGCAGGGCCAGCCGCATCGCCTCAGCGCCTCCAACGCCTCCCGGAGATGGGGAGGTGATGTGATGGGCATCGCAGGTCATGCCGTACCCCACAACCTCGGCCAGGATTTCGGCATCGCGGGCCCTGGCGTGTTCCAGGCTCTCCAGGACCAGAATTCCCGATCCTTCTCCGATCACGAAACCGTTGCGCTCGGCGTCGAAGGGGCGACTGGCAGTAGCGGGATCATCGTTGCGGAACGAAAGCGCCTTGGCGCTGGCAAAGCCAGCCACACCCAGGGGCGTGATCGCCGATTCGGCACCACCGCAGATCATCACGTCCGCCAGACCCATCTGGATCAGGCGGTAGGCATCGCCGATGGCGTTGGAGCCGGCGGCGCAGGCCGTGGCCACGGCGGTGCTCGGTCCCTTGGCGCCGAGGGCGATCGCCGCGAGGCCGGTGGCCATGTTGGGGATCATCATCGGCACGCAGAAGGGACTGACCCGATCCGGCCCGCGATCCTTGAGCACGTGCGCCTGGGTCTCCATCATCAGCAGGCCGCCCACGCCGGAGCCGATCGCAACGCCGACGCGGTGCTGATTGCTCTCGTCGACCACGAGGCCGGCATGGCCGACGGCCTGTTTGGCCGCCACAACACCGAACTGGCAGAACCGGTCCCAGCGCTTGGCTTCCTTGGGCTCCAGCCAACCCTTGGAATCGAAGTTCTTGACTTCCGCAGCAAAGCGGCAGGCATGGCGCGCCGCATCGAACAGGGTGATCGGTGCCACCCCATTACGTGCAGCGCTCAACCCTTCCCAGTATTGGGAAACGTCATTTCCGATCGGTGTGACCGCGCCGAGACCTGTGACGACGACGCGGTGGAATCCCTCCACCATCAATCGCCTCAGGCTTGCTTGTCCAGGATGTACTTGACGGCATCGCCGACCGTGGTGATGCCTTCGGCAGCCTCGTCGGGAATCTCGATGTCAAAGGCCTCTTCCAGGGCCATGACCAGCTCGACGGTATCGAGCGAGTCGGCGCCCAGATCGTTCTGGAAGTTGGATTCGGGCTTCACCTCGCCGGCGTCGACGCTGAGCTGCTCGGCAACGATCGAACGGACTTTCTCGAAGATCGCTTCCTGGGACATGGCCGCTGGGGAGGGAGGCCGCATCCTACGGGTCGCCCTGAACCGCCCCCCTCGGACTTATGAACAAGGGTGACGGCCTCGCGCCCCGCCGACCTGCTCTCCGGCCGGTGTGGGTACGTTCGTGGCCACGCCGTTCGTTACCGGCCACCTCCGCACCGAGGCACATGTCCCACGCCGTCAAGATCTACGACACCTGCATCGGCTGCACCCAGTGTGTGCGCGCCTGCCCCCTCGACGTGCTCGAGATGGTGCCCTGGGATGGCTGCAAGGCCGGCCAGATCGCGTCCTCTCCCCGCACCGAGGATTGTGTCGGCTGCAAGCGCTGTGAAACCGCTTGCCCCACGGACTTCCTCTCAATCCGCGTATACCTGGGCGATGAGACCAGCCGCTCCATGGGCCTGGCCTACTGAATTGGAGCTGAACAGCCAGCTTCAGCTCAGCGACCAATCAGCTTGTCGCAGTGCGGCAGAGAGAGGGCCTTCCTGCGGGAATGCGGTCTCCACGCTACTGCCGCAAGCCATCTGAAAGAATCGGCTCCCAATAAGCTCAGCTCGGCCCACCGCCGGGCTTTTTTTTGCCCTTCCCGCTGCAGACGCCCCTATGTGCGGCATCGTTGCCCTGATCGGATCGCGGGAGGTGGCTCCCCAGCTGCTGGAAGGGCTGCGACAGCTGGAATACCGCGGCTATGACTCGGCCGGCATCGCCACTGTGGAGGCGCTCTCCGTAGACGCGGCCGCGGTGAATGCCGGCTGCGTGGATGGCGCCACATCCTCGGATGTGCCCAGCACGAAAGGCCTGCTGCACTGCCTCCGGGCTGAGGGGAAGCTGGTCAATCTCACAGCCCGTTACGAGGCCGATGGGGCCCCGGGCCACTGCGGCATCGGCCACACCCGCTGGGCCACCCATGGCAAGCCGGAGGAGCGCAACGCCCATCCCCATCTCGATGGCAGCGGCCGTCTGGCGGTGGTCCAGAACGGCATCATCGAGAACCATCGCAGCCTCCGGGAGGAGCTTCAAGCTGGCGGCGTTGTGTTCCGTTCCGACACCGACACCGAGGTGATTCCCCACCTTGTGGCGAGGCGACTGGCGGAACTCCGCCAGCAGGGCCGCCGCATCGGTGGGCGGCTGTTGCTCGAGGCGGTGCAGGACGTGCTGCCGCTGCTGCAGGGCGCCTATGCCCTTGCCCTGGTCTGGGCCGAGGCTCCTGGGGCCCTGGTGGTGGCCCGGCGGGCCGCGCCGCTGCTGATCGGCCTGGGCGAGGGGGAATTCCTCTGCGCCAGCGACACCCCAGCCCTGGCCGGATTCACCCGCACGATCCTGCCGCTTGAGGATGGCGAGGTGGCGCTGCTGACACCCCTGGGCATTGAGCTCTACGACGCCCAGGGGGAGCGGGTGGAACGCACCCCATCGCTGCTGAGCGGCACCGAGCACGTGGCCGACAAGCGCAGCTTCCGCCACTTCATGCTCAAGGAGATCCATGAACAACCGGAAACAGCGGCCCTGTGGGTGGCCCGGCACCTGCCGCACCCCAGGCCAGAGTCTCAGGGCGATGGCGGCGGGGCGGGGCCCGGTGCCGATGGACTGGCCCTTGTGGCCCTACCGCTGGATGAGGTGGTCTATGAGGAGGTGGAGCGGATCCAGATCCTGGCCTGCGGCACCAGCCGCCATGCCGCCCAGGTGGGGGCCCACCTGCTGGAGCAGCTGGCCGGCATCCCCACCAGCGTCTATTACGCCAGCGAATTTCGGTATGCACCGCCGCCGTTGGTCCCCCACACGCTCACGATCGGGGTGACCCAGTCCGGCGAGACGGCGGATACCCTGGCGGCCCTGGCGATGGAGCGGGACCGGCGCCGGCTGGTGGCCGATCCGGCCTATGCCCCGAAGCTGCTGGGCATCACCAACCGTCCGGAGAGCTCCCTGGGCCGTCTGGTGCCCCACATCCTCGACATCGGCGCCGGCATCGAAGTGGGGGTGGCGGCCACCAAGACCTTCCTCGGCCAGCTGCTGGCCTTCTATGGGCTGGCGCTGGCCTTCGCGGAGCGCCGTGGTGGCGGTCGGGCCGGCTGCCCCCCGGAACGGCTGCGCTCCCTGGCAAAAGACCTGCGCCAGATCCCGGCCCTGCTCCAGGACCTCGTGAACGACCACGACCGCCGCTGTGAGGAGCTGGCCCACCTGTTCGCCGACACCCAGGACGTGATCTTCCTGGGCCGGGGCATCAACTACCCGATCGCACTGGAGGGTGCCCTGAAACTCAAGGAGATCAGCTACATCCATGCCGAGGGCTATCCGGCCGGCGAGATGAAGCATGGCCCGATTGCCCTGCTCGATGCCCGGGTGCCTGTGGTGTCGATCGCCATGCCCGGCCCGGTGTTCGAGAAGGTGCTCAGCAATGCCCAGGAGGCCAAGGCCCGCGATGCCCAGTTGATCGGCGTGGCTCCTGAAGGCCCGGACACCACCCTGTTCGACCAGTTGCTGCCCATGCCAGAGGTGGAGGAGATGCTCAGCCCCCTGCTCACCGTGATCCCGATGCAGCTGCTCAGTTATCACATCGCTGCCCACCGGGGCCTGGACGTGGATCAGCCGCGCAATCTGGCCAAGAGCGTCACGGTGGAATAACCTGGCTGGCAATCAATACCTTCACCTGACAGGCGCAAGCCCCAGCGAGCGTCGATGCAGATTCTGACGCAATCGCCATCCTTTATGGTGGCGTGATGCAATGCGAGGGAGGTCGTGGCTCAAATCACCCTGCACATTGGCGCCCCCAGAACCGGCACCACTGTTCTCCAGAAATATATTTTTCCGCACATTCAAAACCCTTCCTATTGCGGGAAAAGACCCCATCACAGCGCACTGATGCATTCGTGGGGCCTTCGGGATGCCGGACAATTCTTTGCGGGGCTGCCCGCAGGTGGCATGACCCAGGAGCTTCGAGAGCAGGCACTCCGATACATCCTGACCATGTCTTTCCACCTTGCCCAGGAGTCGCCCCCGCGGGAGGATGCGGTCAGGGCTTTTCTTTCGGAGGCGATCAGTCGCCTTGTGCGTGTTGCGGTTGGCGGCAGCGTTCTGTTGTCGACTGAGCGCCTGCTGGATACGGCTGCATCCCTGAATGGATCGCATCTGGTAGGTCCGGGTCGCGACGTGGTCTTTCCTGTTCACCCCCTGGCCAAGGCTTGCACAGCGGCGGGGATCACGCCTCGGATTGTGGTTTGCCTGCGAGAGCCCGTTTCTTACTTGGCTTCAAAATATAGTCGTACATCCTTCCAAAGAACTGCAGGCGGCCTCCCTGCACAGACCCCCCGCGAATACATTCAGTCACAGTCAGAGCTTGAGAGCACTCTTCCAGGAAGCTCCGTTCTTTCGGTGGCGGAACACACGCCATTCCTGAAAGCAATGCACGCACTGGGATTCGTCAAGGCTGTCGGCTTCAAAGAGCTGATCGGCTCTGACGATGTCCTGGGAATGCTAGGCCTGGAAAACGAGGGAAAATATTCTTTTCAACAGTTCCCAGTGGAAAATGATCTTGGCGGAAACGCCGCGAAAAAAGCTCTGATCATGGAGAAAATCCACTCGTCCCTGGATCAGTGCGGCTGGCTGGAAAGGGTCAAGAACGCCCAAATGTATGACTGACATCTTCAACCGATGCCTATTCAAGTCTGCTCTTGCGACCGCCTGCTTCCTGGGACATAGACTTCAGGCCAGTGTTCCCAGTCTTCTTTCGCTGCGGCCGTAGCGATCCTCGAAGCGGACGATGTCGTCTTCGCCCAGGTAGGGGCCGCTCTGCACCTCGATCAGCTCCACAGGAATCTTGCCCGGGTTGCTCAGCCGGTGCTTGGCCCCCAGCGGGATGTAGGTGCTCTGGTTCTCCCCCACCAGCTCCTCCACACCGTCCTTCTCCACCATCGCCGTGCCCTTCACCACCACCCAGTGCTCGGCCCGGTGGTGGTGCATCTGCAGCGACAGGCTGGCACCGGGCTTCACCTGGATCTTCTTCACCTGCCAGCGCTCCCCTTCGGTGACGCCGTCGTAATGGCCCCATGGCCGGTAGATGCGCCGGTGCGCCTTGCTTTCCGGCGCACCGGCGCGCTCCAGCAACCCCACCACCCCTTTGACGTCCTGGGCCCGGTCCCGATGGGCCACCAGCACCACATCGTCCGTTTCCACCACCACAAGGTCGTCCACCCCCAGCCCCACCACCAGCCGGTGTTCGCTGCGCAGATAACAGTTGCGGCTGTCCTGGCTGATCACCCGGCCCCGCAGCACGTTGCCCGCCTCGTCCTGGTCGGCCGTTTCCCACAGGGCGCTCCAGCTGCCGACATCGCTCCAGCCCGCCGCCAACGGCAGCACGGCTCCCAGCTTCGTCTTCTCCATCACCGCCACATCGATCGCCACGTTCGGGCAGCCGGCGAAGGCCTCACGCTCCAGCCGCAGGAATTCCAGGTCGCTGCTGTCGTGATCCAGGGCCGCCCGGCAGGCACTCACCACCTCCGGGGCCAGCCGGTCCAGTTCCGCCAGAATCGCACTGGCACGGAACAGAAACATGCCGCTGTTCCAGGTGAAGTGGCCGCTGGCCAGGAACTGCTCAGCGGTGGCCCGATCCGGCTTCTCGACAAATCGTCTGATCGGCAGCGGGGCCGCAATCTCACCGGCCGCCATCGGCTCCTGGGCCTCGGCTTCGATGTAGCCGTAGCCGGTTTCCGGAGCGCTGGGCACGATCCCGAAAGTGACCAGCTGGCCTGCCGCCGCCGCCGGGATGCCCGCCAGCACCGTGGCTCGGAAGCGGGTCAGATCGCGAATCACGTGATCGGCCGCCAGCACCAGCAGCAGGGGGTCCTCACCACGGCTGGTGGCCTGCAGCGCCGCCACCGCCACCGCCGGAGCCGTGTTGCGCGCCACCGGCTCCAGCAGAATCGCCGCCGGTTCCACGCCGATCTGACGCATCTGCTCAGCAACGATGAAGCGGTGATCTTCGTTGCAGATCAACAGCGGCGCTGCCAGCCCAGGCAGACCCGCCAGCCGCTGCTGGGTCTGCTGCAGCAACGTTTCCTCGGCATCACCCGCCAGGGCCCAGTACTGCTTGGGGTAGCTCGCCCTCGACAGCGGCCACAGCCTGGTGCCGGTGCCACCACAGAGGATCACCGGCACCAGGGGGGCGGAGGAGGAGGGCGCCATGGAATGTCCCGGTGCGGATGTGGGGGATTCCCATTCAATCGGAACCGCTGTCGCTCCAGGCCACCGGCAGGGCCGCCTGAAAGTCCGTCCAGCTTGCCCTTGGCGCCCCTGCCGCGGCCTGGTTTGCTCGCGGGACCAGCCCCTCAGCAATGCCCCAGACCGCTGCTCCCGCTGTTGATTTCAGCGCCGATGCC